>DATGZW010000541.1:0-3486 GCA_035297005.1 Patescibacteria group bacterium | reverse complement strand
GGTTCGCCAGTGCCGCCCTTCGGCCCGGCTTGGCTCAAACCCGCTTGAGTTCCTGTTGTGAGCTTGCCGGAAAACCATATAAAGTGATCCTCATGCGGCCGCCGGACGGTCCGGATGCAGCGGGAGAGCGGAATGAATGCCTTGGATGGCGGCAAGTTGAAGGTTCTGGTTATCGAGGATAATCAACACTTCCGCTTGCTTATTCGCACCGTTCTACAAACCCTGGGCATCGACGACGTTCTGGAAGCCAAGGACGGCGGCGATGCGTTGCGCCAATTACAGCATTACCGTGCTGATTTCGTCATCGTCGATTGGAAGATGGAACCAATGGACGGCATCGGCTTCGCTCACAAGTTGCGGCGTGGCGCTGACAGCCCCAATCCGTTCCTGCCGATCATCATGGTGACCGGCTATTCCGAAGCGGCGCTGGTGGCCGAAGCCCGCGATGCCGGGGTCAATGAATTTCTGGCCAAGCCGATTTCGGCGAAAAGTCTGGTCGGGCGCATCACTTCGGTGATCAGCGCGCCGCGCCAATTTATCCATTGCGAGGATTATTTCGGTCCCGACCGGCGGCGGCGGCGCTTGCCCTTCGTCGGTCTGGACCGGCGGCAGACGGCCTGCGACTATCTTGATGGCGACGACAGTGGCGACGACGAACTTTCCTAGGCCACCACACCACCCGATCGCGCCGGGGCGGCCGCGGACGGATTGGCGGAGACGTATTTTTCGATGGACGGCTACAACCTCGAACGGTTGAACTTTCTGGTGGTGGACGACAACAAGCACATGCGTGCGCTTGTGACGACGGTGCTGCATGCCTTGGGCGCCCGCAATGTCGTCGAAGCCGCCGACGGGGCCGACGCCTATCGGGAATTGCGGGAGTTCTCCGCCGATATTATCGTCTGCGACTGGAATATGGCGCCGCTCGACGGGCTCGATTTCGTGCGGCTGGTGCGGACCGGGCGCGACAGCCCCAACCCTTTCGCCGCCATCATCATGCTGACCGGCCACACCGAAATGCACCGGGTGCTGGAAGCCCGCGACGCCGGGGTGCATGAATTCCTGGCCAAGCCGATCTCGGCCAAGGCGCTGTATTCGCGCATCCGCGCGATCATCGAACGGCCGCGCGCCTTCATCCGCACGGCATCGTATTTCGGCCCCGACCGCCGCCGCCGGCAGATCGATTTCAAGGGCCTGGATCGCCGCCGCGCGGCGGTGGCGCCAAGCGATGCCGGCGATTCGGCGTTGGACTTCATCGATGACGGGGCCGATCCGATCTCGCTGACGCAAGCCGAAATCAATGCCTTGTTGAATGGCTGATTAGTCCACGCATCTTGCGCGGCACGGCATAAAGGCGATATAGCTGGATGTCCTCGCAGAGAAGAGTTGGATGCCCGACAAGCACGAAATCATCCAGGTTCCCAACGTGCTGAAATCCAAGGTCACCTATGGCCCGGATGGCGTGGATGTGGAGGCGTTGGAACGCGCCGAGGCAGTGATAGCCAATCTGCGCTCCAGCTATCTCATCTGGGTGCAGGAGGATCTGATCAAGATCAACGCCTGCTATGAACAGGCCTTGGCCCTGCCGGTCGAAGCGCGCGGGCCGTCGATCAAGGCGGTGTTCGGCATCGCTCACGACATCAAAGGGCAAGGCGGCAGCTTCGGTTTTCAGTTGATGACCATCTTGGGCAATCAACTGTGCCGCTTCACCGAAAACCGCACGCTGTTCGGCGATGCCGAGTTGGAAGTCATCCGCCTGCACATCGCCGCCATGCGCATGGTCATCGGCGAGCTTATCGAAGGCGAAGGCGGAGCCGCTGGCGAGGATTTGTTGCGCGGCCTGCAAGCGGTCATCGCCAAACTGGACAAGGTCTCTTCCGCCGTCTGAGGCGTGACGGAGCGGGGAAGGGCCGGCACCGCCCGGTCTTCCCCATCCCATCGGCCTATTGGCTGCCGCCGCCTTGGTTGGGTTCGCTCCCTGCCGGAGGCTGGCTGGTGCCGCCCGGCTGGTTTTCGCCGCCGCTGGCCGGCGGCGTCGGGCGGCCGGCGCCCGGCATTTGGCCGGTCTGTACGCCGCCTGAACCAAGGTCGAGGGCGGCCAGGGTCTGTGCGTCGGGTTGACCGCTGCTGTTGATGCCCTTATCGGCCTGGAACTCGCGCAGAGCCTGTTTGGTGGCGGGGCCGAACTTGCCATCCACCTGACCAACCTCGTAGCCTTGCTCCTTGAGCTTGCTCTGGATCTCCTGAACCTGCTTCTGGCTCCACTTCTGGTGTTGCATCGCCTTGCCGGCGGCGCTGCTCTGGCTGCCGGACATGTGGCTTTGGCTGCCGCTCTCGGCGGCCTGCGCCGTGCCGATCGCCAGAGCGCCTAACAGAGCCAACGGGAATACCGCTTTCATCCGTAATCCTCCTGTCCTGAAGAACGGGGAACTGCTTCGGTCGCGAGCCCGTGCGTCCGACATTAGTACAAATGCCGAAACCCTCAACAGGTTCCCGTCGCTTGCGAAGAAGGCGGAGTCCGTCGTTTAGGACTTGGGCCGCGCCGCTTGCCGGGGCAGGCTTAGCGAAGCAGGGCGATGGCGACGAGGCCGCCCACCACCACCACGGCGGCGACCACCCAGCGGCCGAACGGGCGTGCCGGAGCAGCGAGCGGGGCCGGCGACGTGGTGTCGTCCTCGTCCGGGCGATCCTCGGCGGCGCTGTCGTCGGTATCCGCTGCCGGTTCCGGTTCCGGCAGGGCTTCGAAGCGAAGTTCCGGCTCCAGACTATGCACCGGCTCGTCATGCGCCAGTTCCGGTTCGAAATACGGTTCGATCTGGGTGGCGGGCGGGGGAGCCGCCGCCGCTTCGGGTTCGGGGGCCGCTTCGACGATGACCGGTTCGGGCTCCGGTGCGGGTACGCGCAGGCGCAGAATCTCGCCGACGATGTCGCGCGCCCGCGATGCCGCCAGTGATGGCGGGGCATAGCGGCGCAGGACATGCATGTCGTTGAGGATGGCGTGCAGGGTTTCGTCCGGCAGATCTTCGACCTGCTGGCGGAAATGCACCTCGAAGCTGTCTTCGATCTCGTCCACGGTCAGCATAGTTCCATAAGGCTCCCCCGGAGGGCCGGGCGTCAAGTGTCCGACCGGTTAAATTGCGCCATAGAAGCGCCGATGTGGAGCTTTAGGGTCTCATGATGCGACAAATGGGGCGGGATGGGACGTTGATCAAGCAGGATGCCGGGCGGCTGGCGCGATCAGGCCAGCCGCATCAGATAGAACGCATAGCCAAAGCAGTCGCCATAACGCTCGAAACCGGCGATCTCCGCCTGGGTGGCGGCGATGAGGGCGGCCAGGGCCGGGTCGGTTGCAGCGTCGTCGCGCAAGGCGGCGATGCGGCGGGTCAGCGGGGTATAATATTCGTCCCACCACGCCGAGCGGGGCAGGGAGAACTGGTCGAACACCTTCAGCCCGGCGGCTTCGGCGCTGGCGACGACACCGGCTCC
>DATGZW010000540.1:0-4035 GCA_035297005.1 Patescibacteria group bacterium | reverse complement strand
CCCGGACTGCTGGTCGACGATGACGACACGGAGCTCGCAGAGGAACCCACCGCCTGGTTAAATGCGCCGTCGCGGGTGAAGGCCATGGAGCCCGAGCCATCCATGGCCGAATTGACCATGAAGAAGCCTTTGCCGTTGATCGCCAAATCATTCGCATTGGCCGACGGCGCGATCACCCCTTGGACATCGATCAACTGACGCGGGGTTGCCTGCACGCTGAAGATGCTCGCCGGCTGCGTGACATCGGACAGCATCGTCTGGAACTGGGTGTCGCTCCCTTTGTAGCCGGTGGTATTGACGTTAGCGATATTCTGACTGATCACGCTCAGGCTGGTGGCCTGGGCGTTCATCGCATTAACGCTGTTGGTGAAAGTTCCCCAGAGTGACATCGGCTTAGCTCCTCGGTCCGCGGACGGACAACGCTGGGCTTCGCTTTGCAAACCCCGTACCAGCTTGATTACGGCTGATTTCCTAGGGTTTCGATGCGACTGGCGGGGAAAAAATTGCCGGAAGGGCAAGGGTGACCCGGCAGGGTTTGCCGGGCCGGCGGCGATCCTGAAAGAACCGCCGCCGGCATCGGGTCAGATGAAATAGGCCTTCAGCGGCGCGAAGCCGTTGAAGTTCACCGCCGAATAGCTGGTGGTGTAGGCCCCGGTGGCCAGGATGCGGATCTTGTCGCCGACCTTAAGGTCGAGCGGCATCTGGTACTGGTTCTTCTCATACAGAATGTCGGCCGAATCGCAGGTCGGACCGGCCAGGATCACCGGCCCGGTGGGGCCTTCGGCTTCGGTCTGGATGCGGTACTTGATCGATTCGTCCATGGTCTCGGCCAGACCACCGAACTTGCCGATGTCCAGATAGACCCAGCGAGCGTCTTCGTCATAGCCCTTGCGCGAAATCAGCACGACCTCGGTTTCGATGATGCCCGAATCGCCGACCAGCGAGCGGCCCGGCTCGACGATCATCTGCGGCAGGTTGTTGCCGAAATGCTTGGTCATGGCGTTCATGATGGCGTTGGCATAGGCATCGACCGGAGCCACGTCATCGCGATAGCGCGCCGGCAAACCGCCGCCCAAATTGATCATCTTCAGCTCGATACCGGCTTCGTTCAGCGCCGAGAACAGCATGGCGGTCTTGCCGACGGCGATGTCCCACTGGTCCAGCATGGTTTGCTGCGAGCCGACATGGAACGAGATGCCAAAGGGCTCCAGACCCAGATCGCGCGCCTTGATGAGCAGGTCGCGGGCCATGTCGGCCTCGCAGCCGAACTTACGTGACAGCGGCCACTCGGCGCCCTCGCAGGTCATCAACAGGCGGCAGAACACCTTGGAGCCGGGGGCCGACTGCGCCAGCTTGAGCAACTCGGCCTCGGAATCGAAGGCGAACAAGCGTACGCCCTGCTCAAAAGCCCAGGCGATGTCGCGCTGCTTCTTGATGGTGTTGCCGAACGAGATGCGCTCGGGTACCGCGCCGCCGGCAATCACCGATTCAATCTCGGGGCGGCTGGCGCAATCGAAGCACGACCCCATGCCAGCCAGCATCGAAATCACCTCGGCGGCGGGATTGGCTTTGACGGCGTAAAACACTTGGGCCACCGGCAAGAATCGTCGCAGGGAATTGTAATTCCCGGCAATAACGTCCAGATCAACGACGAGGCAGGGCGTCTCCGGCTGCTGGGCAGCCAGAAAATTGGAAATCTTGGCGGTCATCGCATACTCCTGTACGCAATGTGAACAGACAAATAGGGTGAAATGCGGACAACCGTCCGCGAGCAGATCTAGACGGCCGCCACCTGATGCTTAAAACATCAAGCGACCGTCTTGATACTATCCGTACAGGAGTGGACAGGCGACATAAGCGCCCCCTGAATCAAACCGTCAAACATGGTCGACAGCGATGTGACGCGGTCGGTAGAGCAACGAATAACAACGGACATAGCCATCCTCCGGGGTGCCGGGATTCCAGCAATCATCAGAAGAACGCCTTGACGTCGTTGCTTAACCAACAGGGGCCAGAGGCACGTGCGCGGTACGTCTATGAGCGCTATTTACGCTTTTTTTCGGCGATGAAAAGGGAAAAATTCCACCACCCCAAAATTTTTTATATTTACCAACGTTTTCAATGGCTTGCCGTATGGCTTAGATGGCCTTTTTTTCGCCATTTTTCGGGCCGGAAGGGCTTACGTTTTCTGGGGGGCGATCATCCAAACGCCGTCATGGCCGTGCTTGTCACGGCTATCCACGCGGTTCGGCCAGACGACGGCCAGCGGTCACCCGGTTCGGACGGAAATGCACGGCGGCGTGGGTCACCGGGACAAGCCCGGTGACGACGACATTTGATTGAAACGACACCCGTCCGTCAGATCAATCCGGCCAGCGGCGAGCTGGGATCGGCGTAGCGCTTCTTCGGCATCCGCCCGGCCTGATAGGACAACCGCCCGGCTTCGATGGCCAGACGCATGGCGCGGGCCATGGCGATGGGATCCTTGGCCTCGGCGATGGCGGTATTCATCAACACGCCGTCGCAGCCCAGTTCCATGGCGATGGTGGCGTCGGATGCCGTCCCCACCCCGGCATCGACCAGCACCGGCACCTTGGACTGTTCGATAATCTGGCGGATGTTGACCGGGTTCTGCACCCCCAGCCCCGAGCCGATCGGCGCCCCCAGCGGCATGATGGCGCAACAGCCAAGGTCTTCCAGACGCTTGGCCATGATGATGTCGTCGGTGCAATAGACCATCACCTGGAAGCCCTCTTTGACCAGCACCTCGGCGGCCTTGAGGGTCTCGATCATGTCGGGGTAGAGGAACTTCTGTTCGCCCAAAACCTCCAGCTTGACCAGATCCCAGCCGCCCGCCTCGCGGGCCAGACGCAGGGTGCGCACCGCTTCGTCGGCGGTGTAACAGCCGGCGGTGTTGGGCAGGAAGGTGTAATCCTTGGGGCTGACGTAATCGACCAGCATCGGCTTCGACGGATCGGAAAGGTTGACCCGGCGCACCGCCACGGTGACGATCTCGGCTCCCGAGGCCTTGATGGCGCGGGCGGTTTCCTCGAAGTCCTTATACTTGCCGGTGCCGACCAGCAGGCGCGACGAGAACGTCCGCCCAGCCACCACCAGCGGATCGTCGATCACCGCCGCATCGGCGCCGGGAGCGCCGCCGCCGATAAAATGGACGATCTCCAATGTGTCGCCGTCGCCCAATTGAATCTCCGCATAGGCGGATTTGGGGACGATTTCCAGATTGCGCTCGACCGCGACTTTGCGCTGGTCGATACCCAACTCGCCCAAAAGACTTTGAACGGTCAGCGCGGCGGCGATGGAACGAACCTCGCCATTGATGGTCACTTGCATGGGAATTCCATTGGCGGTCAAAGGGATGCACCGAAACTGGGGCCAGAGTATGGGGGTGTCGGCACAGGGTTTCAACCGGCCTTTCCCGCCAACGCCATTGCGCGCGCCCACACCCATGCTATAACGGCCCCCATGACTCACTGGCAACCTTGCGGGGAACGCCGTTGACCCCCATGATCTTGGTGCTGAACGGCCCCAACCTCAATATGTTGGGGACCCGCCAACCGGAAATCTACGGCCGCGAAACCTTGGCCGACATCGAAGCGGAATGCCGCCGACATGCCGACGCCCTTGGTTTGTCCCTGGACTTCCGCCAAAGCAATCACGAAGGCGTGCTGATCGACCTGATCCAGCAGGCGCGTGGGCGCTGTTCCGGCATTATCATCAATGCCGGCGCCTATACCCATACCTCGATCGCCATTCTCGACGCGCTGCTGACCGCCGAACTGCCGGTGGTCGAGGTTCATCTGTCCAACATCCACCAGCGGGAGCCGTTCCGCCAGCATTCCTACGTGTCCAAGGCGGCACGCGGCATGATCTGCGGTTTCGGCAGCCACGGCTATCTTCTGGCGCTCGATGCCATCAAGCGCCTGGCCGTGCGCCCCGCCACACCTCCCGACATTGAAGAGGCATAATGGCTAAGACCCCCATCGACAGCGAACTGGTCCGTTCGCTGGCTGCCCT
>DATGZW010000539.1:0-8482 GCA_035297005.1 Patescibacteria group bacterium | reverse complement strand
ACCCGCAGGCTGGATATGGCGTTGGTCCGACCCGCATTCGACATCAAATCTCTCCCGGAGAACGCTGACAACTCTAAACCAACGAGACTACTCGTCAGCGTCCAATAGCTCAATTTCACAATCGAGGGTTTCGCACGCCTGATCAAGATACTCGGCAACATCGCGCTGACCAAGAGCCAACGCCTCTTCGCGGATATGTGCCAAACAGATCCGCATTCCCCGCAGCCCAGCCCCCAAAGCCAAACTGTCCCTCTCTTTGACTTGCCCCATCATCGGACTCCCGCTGCGCCGGAATACCGGCATCATTCGGAGCGCCCAACCCACCGCATCCCACTTAATCTTCCCGTAATTACCATAACACGCATTGCCCGACGCAGGCCACAGAAGGAGGCAGGCTCATCTCGCCGCGCGCTTGCCTTTCAGCACCACCGAGGCCCGCCAGAAGCCCAGCCCGCCGCCATCGACGAAATGCACATGACGATCGGCGGCGAAATCGCCGACCAGACAGGTCATGGTGGTTTCACCCGACCGCGCCGTTCCGAACAAGATGTCGTCCGCCGCCTCGAAGCGGGCCAACAGCGCTTCAAGGCGGTCGGCTTCGTCCAGGGTCACATCGAGCACCAGACGCGGTCCGCCGGCCTGCTTGCGGTAGTCCGAGCGCTCGGCCAATGCGTGACGATATTTATTGACGTCCAGCGAACCCAGACGACCGCCGCAACGATGGACCACGGCCAGGATCGCCGAGCCAATCACCGCATGCAAGAAGCGCAGCAAGCGCCGCCCAGGTCGCTCGGTATGCAGTTCCATCAGCAGGGAATGCCAGCTCGGCAGGCCGCGCGGCACCAAACGCTCGCCTTGGCCCAGCGGCGCTGCCTGTTCGGTGGGAACGATGGCCTCCATCTCGGCTTGCAGGCGCGTCAGGGCGGATTGTCCGGCCAGCCCGTCGGACAGGGCATCGGCGATGACGCACAGAACCACGCCGCGATGCGCCGGCACCGGCCGCCAGCGGCAGGACAATCCCTCCAGCCCCGGCAGCGCCCCCGGTTGCGGCGCGATGTGCCAGCGCGCATCGGCTTTAACCCAGGCATCGGCGGCAGAGATGCCCGAGCCGAGGAACAAGCCGAAAACGTTGCCATTGCCGAAGTCGTGCAGCGCCGCCATCACCTCAAAGCCGGCTTCCCGCAGGGCCGACACCGGCACCATGCCGACCCGCAACGGCACATCGACCTCGTCTTGCGCCCAATGGGCCAACGCGGCCAACGCCGCCTCGGCTTGTGCCCGGCAGGCCGGCGGCACCGCCGCGATTGCCCCGTCGCCGCCGAACTGACAGGCGCTAGGATCGGGCGGCAGGCTGGTGACCGAAGACAATACCGCGACCGCCGCTCCGGCGACGAAATTGACGTCGCGGTCGCGGCCCTGCCCGGCCAGCTTGGTGCTGGCGACCACATCGGCGACGGCCAGCCACCAATCGCCGTCCAGACTGCGGTAATGGTTGGGGTCATTGCCCTGACGGGCGAAGTCGTCAATGGTCGGCAGGCGCATGGACAGTCCCTACTTGTGGCGTCACTCGGTTCCCGAGCGCCAGTCTTCACAAATATTGGCCGCAGAGCGTTCATCCTTAAGCGCATAATGCGGATCGTCCGCCATTATGGGGCACCACACAGGTTCATGAAAGCGTTGACGGAGCGCGGGCGATCTGTTTTCAAGGCGGGCAGCAGCCGGGCGTCCTCCGGCAGGGGGACGGGAAACGACCGATGACGAACAGCGCCAGCGTCGTTGCAGACCTGACCGCCGCCGGCGAGATGCTGGACAAGGGGCGCTTCGACAGCGTGCTGCGGCTGTTGATACCGCTGGCCGACGCCTCGGCCACCCGCGACCGCCTGTTGGGGGCCGCCTATCTGGGCAAGCGCGATTTGACCCGCGCCTTTCTTCACCTGCACGAAGCTTTGGCCAAGGCCCCCGGCCAGCCGCAAGCGCTGTTCGATCTGGGCCGCGCCCATCTTGCCGCCGCCGATGCCTTCACCGCCGTCGGCGTGTTTGAAGGGCTGATCACCTCGACCCCCGATTTTCCCGGTTTGCCCGCCGCTCTGGCCAGCGCTTATCGGCGCGATGCCCGCTATGCCGACGCCATCCAAACCGCCGACGCGGCGATGGCGTTGAACGGCGTCAGCGTCGATCTGCTCTATGAGAAAGCCGTCAGTCAGCACGCCTTGGGCGACGCCAAAGGCGCGTTGGCCAGCCACGACGCCCTGTTGGCGATGGACCCCGAGCATGCCGCCAGTTGGTTCGTCAGCCATGCCTCGGCGCTGTCGGTGCATGGCCTCGACGAGGCCGTCGCCCGCCTGCATCGCGCCGTCGCCTGCCCCGGCGCCAATGGCCGCTATTGGGCGTCACTCTGCGTCTATGCGCTGCTCAGCGGGCGGCTCGACGAGGCCCAGACCATCCATGCCGAGCGCATCGCCAAGCATCCCAAGCGTCAGGCGCTGGTCGATTCGGTGCGCGCCCTGCTGCCGCATCTGTCGCCCGCCCACAGACTGTTCGGAGTCAGCGCCGAGCTGCTGCGCTACGCCCTGAACGAAGCCACGATGCCGGGGATGGTGCTGGAGTTCGGCGTGCGGCGCGGCACCTCGATCAACCATCTGGCCGAGATCGCCGGGCAGACCGTGCATGGCTTCGACTCTTTTGAAGGCCTGCCGGAAGCCTGGGTCAACGCCCCGCAAGGCGTATTGACCACCGGCACCCAATTGCCGCCGGTACGCGACAACGTGGTGCTGCATGCCGGCTGGTTCGACGACACCCTGCCCGCCTTCCTCTCCCATATGCCCGACGCGCCGCTGCGCTTCGTCAACATCGACAGCGATATCTACTCGTCAGCCAAGACGGTGCTGACGCTGCTGGCCGGGCGCATGCAGCCGGGAACCGTGCTGGTGTTCGACGAATTCATCGGCAACCGCAACTGGCGGCATGACGAGTTCAAGGCCTTCGAGGAATTCGCCGCCGAGCACGACGCCGTCTTCACTTATATCGCCCTGAGCCCCGCCACCAAGCAAGTAGCCCTGCGCCTGACCCGCATCGGCGGGCGGAGCTAGGCAAAGGCGACGGTCGGCAATGCCGGAATTGCACAGATCATGGGTTCCCGATCACGGCATAATTCCGTATGAATGACCCGGCGGTCCGGCCGCCGCCGTTTGCGCGAAAGCGAACTCCGATTGAGGTAGGCGAACATTGTGCATCTGATCCGACATCGTATCGGCTTGGCTTCTGCCGCGTTGCTGCTGGCGCTGGCCATCCTGCCGGCCCAAGCCGCCGACGGCGCGAAGAAGACCGTCGCCACCCCGGACGTAACGACCGATTCCACAGTCGGGGTGCTGGGTGCGCGCCGAGCGCAGTTCGACGCGCATGGTCCCGCCAGCCACCCCTCGGCAGCGATCCCCGCCGCCCCGGTGCCCAAGGTCGAAAGCGAAGCGCCGAGCATTACCTTGCCGCCGTCCACGCCCTCGGGGTCGCCCTCGCCGTCCGTGCCGCATTCTCAACCCGCACCGTCATCGGTGGGTCCGCTGGGGACCAATGCAGCGACGCCCGCGCCGCTGCCCGGAGAATCGCCGCCGCAACCGCCCAGCGGTTTCCTTGCCACTCATCCTTACGCCAGCGGCCTGGTTGCCGGAGCCATCGGCACCGACCTCGGCGCGCTGCTGTATGGCGGCGAGATGATCGGCGACCAGGATGCCGTGATCGTCGGCTATCTGGGCCGCCTCGGCTTCATCGTCCTGGTCTTCGTGCTGGTGGTGCGGACCATCCTGGGGCGTAAGAACCGCTCCAGCTACGACGACTTCGCCCCGACGGACGCCCCGCGCCGCGAGCCGTCGTTCGGCGGTGACAACGCCAAGGTTAGCCACAGTTCCGACCTGCGCGCCGACGCGCCGCTGCCCCGTTCGGGTTCCAAAGGGCCTCGGCGCGGGCTCTAGGCCACCTCCACCTCGCGCGGGGCCAGCAACGGCCAGCCCCGCCGTTCGCCCTCAGCCTCCAGCCCGCGCCCGCCGCGTACCACGATGGGATGGCCGACGGCCAGCAGCATCGGCAGATCCGAGATGTCGTCGCCATAGCCGTAGCAACACTCGGCGGCGACGCCGGTGCGGGCCAGCATGGCGCGGATAGCCTCGGCCTTGCCCTCACCAATGGTCTGCGGCGGCAGGATGGCGCCGGTATAGCGCCCCCCCGCCGTTTCCAGGGTGGTCGCCAACATTACCTCCACCCCCAACCGCGCCGCCACCGGAGCCAGCAAGGCGGGGAACGATCCCGACACGAACACCGGAACCTCGCCCCGCGCCTTATGCGCCTGCAAGCGCGCCACCACCGTCGGCAGATAAAGGCCGCCGGGGGTGGTGCGCTCGACATGGCTGAACCAGCCGGCGGCGATGCGCTCCACCGCCGCCACCTCGCGCCCGGCGAAATAGGCATAGTAGCGGCGGTTGAGCACCTCCCAGCTCACCTGCTCTCCGCGCAGCCGGTTCATCTCGTCCTCGAACAGACTCCGCCCGCGCGGATCGCCAGCGATGGCGTACCAATAGGCCTGGAAGCTGAACATGCTCTTGATCGAGATCAGCGTGTCGTCAACATCGAAGAAGGCGAACACGGTCGGAGGCGGAAGCGGCATTGGGCAAGTCCTTGACGGAGTGACGGGGAAAGGCCGGCGGGTTTATTGAACCCAATCGACGGCGGCCGGTTCGCCCTGACGCAGGCTGGCCATGTGGCTGTTGAAGGCTTCCTGAGCCAGCACGCCTTCCTTGCTGGCGATGCGGCCATCTTCGAACACCGTGAAGACGGTGTGGAACGACGCCGCCGTCACGCCGCATTGGACCACCACGATATCGGCGACGAAGCGCTGGCGATGCGGCGAGCCGATGTCCTTTTCGCGGATCAGATATCGGATGCGGGCATCCAGCGGAAAGGCGAAGGCGTTGTAGGTCGCCGCCATTTCGTTGATGACGAAATAGAACTTGGTGCCGTCCTGGGGCAGGAAGAACGCCTCGGTAACCGCCAGGAACGACTGGCGCGCCGCTTCCAGCAGCAGCATGCCTTGCAGATGCTGGCCGGTCTGGTGATCGCTCATCAGTTCGCAGTCCTCATCGACCAGCAGATCCAGCTCGAAGACGTCCTCGTTCAATCGGCGCGGTTCGGAAATCAGCGTGTTGCGGGCGTCGCGCTTATGCGACCGCGTTCCATGCGCCCGCTTGGGCGCCAGCCGCCACAGCGTCAGTTCGAAGCGATCGGCATTGGCCGACCCCGCAGCCAGGGTCAGCACCGCATCGATATCGTCGTCGCCCAGCCCCTGCCCCGGCATCACCACCACACGCGGTGCCCCCGCCATCATCCCGCCGGGCAAGCCCAGCAAACCGCATAGTTGGGACAGGGTGATGACATCTTTGCCAATCGCGAATTGGGCGAATTTATCGCCAACCACCAACATAACCCGCTCGCTCATTGATCCCTCGGCGTGTTGCCGCAAGGCCTGGGGCCGCGCCCGCATCCTTGCGTATTTTTTCTACCATCGGTAGGCAGCATGGCCCATGCCTTTTGCTGTACCTTGTAGCCACGGAGAGACTATCTATCGGCACCCCTGCGACGGACAAATTCATAGTTTTTATGGGCCTCATAAGCACTGGAACTGGGGCATGGAACGCGAACTGGATCTGTCGCTGCTGCGCACCTTCCTGACGGTGGCAACGACAGGCAGCTTCACCACGACAAGCCTGCGGCTGTGCCGCACCCAGCCCGCCATCAGCCAGCGGATCAAGCGCCTGGAGGACATGGTGGCGCAGCCGCTGATAAGGCGTTCGACCACCGGCATGTCGTTGACGCGGGAAGGGGAAATTCTGCTCGGATACGCCAAGCGGATATTGACTCTCAACGACGAAGCCATGCGCCATTTGGTTGTGCTGCCAGCCCGCGAAGTGATACGTCTGGGAGTTCCCGATGAGTACACTTCAACCGGGTTTGACCGCGTGCTGGCTCAATTTGCCGCCGAGCACCCCGGCATTTCCATCGTCATCGAAGTGGCGGCGGGCGGCGAGTTGGACAGCGGCTTTCGCGACGGCCGCTTCGACGTCGCCCTGACCCGCACCCACGCCAATCCCCAACGCGAGGGCACGGCTTATCGCCGCCGCCTGCTGTGGGTCGCCGACGGCAACCGCGCGCGAGATCCCGGCGCACCTCTGCCGCTGGTCCTCCGCCCGGAAGGCTGCCTGTATCGCCAAGCGGCGCTGGAGGCCTTGAGCGAAGCGGGATTGGCATGGGACATCGTCTGCACCTCGTCCAGTTGGACGGGGCTGCGCAGCGGCGTGCTGGCCGGATTGGGGATATCAGCGGTCCCGCGCGAAATGCTGGGGCCGCCTTTGCGGGTACTCGGCCCCGCCGAGGGCTTACCCTCTTTGCCGGACACGCTGCTGAACCTGCGCAGCCGCGCTCAGCCGCCATCGCCCGCCCGGCAGCGCTTCACCCAGTTGCTGGATGACAGCCTGCGTCGCAGCGACTAGAGCTTAACGCCCCAGGAAGCCGTCGATTTCCGCCTGATCGAGAACGCGCTCGCTGCCATGGATGACGGCGCTGGCGTAATCCATCAGCTTTTGCAAACCGCGCGACGCCTCGGAACAGACGAAGCGCAATTCATCGGCGGAGCCCGCCTGCATGACTGTGCCGATCCGCTCGACCGAACCGGAGACCAGGGCGTTCATCTGCGAGATGATCTCTTCGAACGGCTTTTTGTATTTTTCGGGGACATGGTCATAGGCCTCGACCGCCAGATCGCGGTCGCGGAACTGGCTATCGCGGAAATGGTCCTGATAGCTTTTTGGCGCCCAGGCCTGCGCTTCCTCGTAGCATTCGGCCATATCCGGAATCATTTCGAGCATCATGACGATCTCGTTGAAATGATTCAGATAGTCGGTCGCCAGCAAGGTCTGCGGATTGATGTTGGTGCCCTCGGCCCGAGCGCTGATCGCCAGGAACGTTTCCAACTCCTCAGGCGGAATGCCGTCAAGGTGCAGGCTCTCCGTCATTGTCCGTCCCACCAGTTTCCGCCAACTCCCACCCACAATATGCACGATCCCGCGCCGCAATCAATCGATCGCATCACGCGCGCGCCCCCGATGGTAAGGATGATTGGCCAAAATGCATTCAGCGCGGTAGAGCTGTTCGGCCAACATGCCGCGCACCAGCATGTGCGGCCAAG
Organism: Patescibacteria group bacterium; assembly: GCA_035297005.1. Classification (GTDB taxonomy): domain Bacteria; phylum Pseudomonadota; class Alphaproteobacteria; order Rhodospirillales; family Magnetospirillaceae; genus DATGZW01. The sequence goes on along the minus strand of DATGZW010000539.1, from coordinate 1,254 downwards.
TCATCGCCCCCAGCGACAGCAGCAGGTCGGCCTTGCCCACCACGGCTTCGCCATGGCCATCGGCGCCGCCAATCAGAAAGGCCACGGTGGCTTGCCCGCCATCGCGCCAACCAGCCATGCGCCCGGCGAAAGCTTCGCTGTCGAGCGTCTTGCCACGCTCGTCCAACACCACCAGCGCCGCACCGGGCGGCACCTGAGCCAACAGCAACGCGCCTTCGCGGGCCATCCGTTCGGCCCCGGTCAGCGGGCGCTTTTCCTCGACCTCTTTCAAGGTCAAGGACCAGCCCAGACGCCCGGAGTAATGGTCGTAAAGCGTCCGTTCGGGCCCCGGCTTGGCCCGTCCGACCGCCCCCAGCAGCAGGCGCATCGACGCGCCCGCCTCAGGCCATCAGCACGTCGGCGGCACGCTCGGGCGGGGTGATCGCCCACATGCGTTCCAGATTGTAGAACGAGCGCACTTCGGGGCGGAACAGATGGACGATGATATCGCCGGCATCGATCAGCACCCAATCGCCCTGAGCCGCACCTTCGGTCGAGACCGGCAGGCCCAACTGCTTGAGCTTTTCCGACAGATGATCGGCCATCGCGCCAACCTGACGCGTCGAATTTCCGGTGGCGATCACCATATGATCGGCGATCGAGGTGCGGCCGCGCAGGTCGATGACGACAACGTCCTCGGCCTTGTCGTCGCCCAGCACCACGGAAACGGTTTCGACCACTTTGTCCGGGTCGAGCGGAATGAGGTTGGAAGAGATAATCGTTTGCTCCTTGAAGGGGCCGCAGCCCGCTTTGGTCGTCGTGGGTATCAATGCGGGGACGAACCCCGGTGGTTCCGGATGGCGGTGGCCGAAGCGGGATGACGGCGCTGGTGCAAGAAGACCCAGGCTGGTGCCGTCTCGTCCGCCAGCCGGCCGGCCCGTCGAGGCGGGCGCCGATACTGGGCGAAACGCTGTGCCGCTTTTCCGGCCAGAGATTCATAAGAATATGGACTACGGTCGAAAACCGCAACCGGCACCGTCGCGAAGATTCGCGTCCAGCGGTCCCAGCGCGGAATCTGGGTCAGATTGTCGGCCCCCATCAACCACACAAAGCGCCCGCCGGGGAAGCGCAGCTTCAGCACCCGCAAGGTGTCGGCGGTATAGCGGGTGCCCAAACGCGCCTCCAACCCGCTGACGCGGATGCAGGGATGCGCCGCCACCGCCTCGGCCTTTAAGATGCGCTCGGCCTGAGGCGCCATGCCGGCCACCGGTTTCA
>DATGZW010000538.1:0-4165 GCA_035297005.1 Patescibacteria group bacterium | reverse complement strand
CGCTTCAATCATATCGGTGGTGGCTCCGGCGAAGGAGAAGCGCAGCGAGCGATGGCCTTCGGCCGGATCGAAATCGACGCCCGGCGTGCAGGCGATTCCGGTTTCGGCCAGGATGCGCTTGCAGAAGGCCTGACTGTCGTTGGTGTAGCGCGACACGTCGGCATAAAGGTAAAATGCCCCGTCGGCGGGGGCCAGACGGTCGAAGCCGGCACCCGGCAGTTCCGCCAGCAAGACCTCGCGGTTGCGGGCATAGCGGGCGACATTGGCGTTCAACTCGTCCTTGCAGTCGAACACCGCCACGGCGGCATGCTGCGACAGCGTCGGCGGCGAGATGAACATGTTCTGCGCCAGACATTCGACGGCGCGCAACAGGTCGTCGGGCACCACCATCCAGCCCAACCGCCAGCCGGTCATCGAATAGTATTTCGAGAAGCTGTTGACGATGATCCCCGACCGCGCACCCATGCCGGCGGCGGTTGCAGCGGGATCGCCATAGCTGAGACCGTGATAGATCTCGTCGGAGACCAGCCGCACCCCCTCGGCCTCGCACCATGCCGCCAAATCCGCCAGTTCGGCGGGGGACAGCACGCTGCCGGTGGGGTTGGACGGGCTGGCGATGATCAGGCCATCGAGCTTTTGCCCCGACGCCCGCAACACCTCGACGGTGGTCTGGAAGCGGCTGTCCGGGCCGACCGGCAGCAATACCGGCTCGACGCCCAGCGCGGAAAGGATGTTGCGATAGGCCGGATAGCCGGGCGAGGCGATGCCGACGCGGTCACCGGCCTCGAACGCCGCCAGGAAGGCCAGCAGGAACGCGGTCGAGGAGCCGGTGGTCACCACCACGTTCTCGGGCTGCACGGAAACGCCGTACTCCGCCCGATAATTATCGGCGATGCGGGCGCGCAACGGCTCGATGCCCAGCGCCAGGGTGTAGCCCAGCACATCGGTATCGAGCGCCCGCTTGGCCGCCGCGATCACCGCCGCCGGAGCCCCGGTGGACGGCTGCCCGACCTCCAAGTGCAACACATCGCCCCGCGCCGCCGCCCGCTCGGCGGCGGCGCGCATGACGTCCATGACGATGAAGGGCGGCACCTGCCCCCGCTTGGCAACCTTCAACATCCTACTCAGTCCTTACCGATCAACACCGCCAGCCCCGCCCCGCGCGGATCGCTGCCGACCGTGCAGCGTTTCGGCGTGGGGTCGCCGCTGGTGCATTTGATGGCATTGACGCGGCTGGGGATGTCGCTTTCCTTGACCTCGTGGCCGCGGCTTTTCAGTGCGTCTTCTTTGGCATAGCCGGGCTCGACGAACACCACATCGGGGGCGGCGCTGGCGTGCAGGCGCTTGGCGGCAACGGCGTCAGAGGCCGAACGCTTGCCGATCAGGGCGTCAAGCGCGGTCTGCACCACCGCCGTTGGCGCCGTCGGGCCACCGCCGGCAGCCACGGCGAAGCGGAACTCGTTGGAATTGGTGTTGACCGCCAACATCGGCCCCAACCCATAGGGGCCGCGCCCCTTGATGCCGCTGGCGGCGCCCAACAGGATGCCGGTGCCGGGAGCGATACGGCCGATGCCGAACGGATTATTGAGGCTGAAATTGCAAGCCACGGCGCTGCCGTTCACATCCATCGCCACGATGCCGGTGCCGGCGACGATATCGGTCGGCACGTCGCCCTGCTGGGTCTCATGCGCATCGGGCTTATAATTGGTCATGACGGCGGCCAGATGCTCTTTCGACAGCAGCGAGTCGGGCGCGTCACTCGACGAGCCGTCCGGTTGCAGCCAATGCTGGCGGTCGGCGAAGACGCGGGCATAGGCCTCGGCCAGCAGATGCGGCTTCTCGTCGTCGGAGGCCTTGGCATAAGCGCCGTCGCGGGCCAGCAAGGCCCACAATTCCGCCTCCAGAGTGCCGCCCGACGCCAAGGGCGGCGGGAAATACGCAGTGTCGTCGCCATAGGGCACGGCCACCGGCGTTTTCCACTTCGGCTCGAAGGCGCGCAATTCCTCGGCAGTCAGCGAGCCACCGGCAGAATTAGCGGCGGCGACCACTTCCTTGGCCCAGGGGCCCGAATAGAAATCGCCGACCCCGCGCTGACGGAAGCGCGACAGGGTGGCGCCCAAATCCTCCTGCACCATGGCGTCACCCTCGTCGAGAGGCTGACCGCCAGATTTGGAGAAGGACCGCCGCGCCTCGGCATCCTCGAACAGGCGTCCGGCCACCGGGGCCAATTGCTCGGCGAAAGCGCGCGACACCGGCACGCCCAATCGGGCCATGCTCTCGGCGGGAGCCAACAATGCCTCCCACCGCAGCTTGCCGTATTTCGCATGCAGGGCGTACAACCCGCGCGGCATCGCCGGAATGGCGCTCGGCCGCGTCGTCTCGGTTCCGAGTTGTTCAGGCGGGTTCGCGATGAAATCGAGCACTTCGGTCTTTTTCTTGGTATTGTCGTACACCATGCAGACGCCACCGGCACCCAAACTAGCCTGCGACGGCAGGGTCACCGACATGGTAAAGGCCATCGCCACGGCAGCGTCGGCAGGTGAACCGCCAGCCGACAGGATGTCGCGGCCTATCAGAACGGCGCGCGGTTCGTCGCCGGCGACCAGTCCGGCAAAGCCGTTGACGTGGCCGACAACGCCGACCGGCCGATCGGAGCCACCGCAGGCGGCAACCGCAAGGCATAGAAGGATTGCCGGGACGGCGCGTTGATTTCCAAAGGCGCGGCGGCTAGGCTGAAAATTCACCGGAGTGATCATCGTGTTCTTACAGCGCATTTCGTTCCTGGCCGTCCTTGTCCTGGTCTCGGTGGCTCCCGGAGCCGCCTGGGCACAACGTATGTCTTTCATCCGGGATGCGGAAATTGAAAATACCATTCGGATGTATGCGACGCCACTTTTCGAACAAGCGGGAGTCGATCCGCAGGCTGTGCAGATCCATTTGGTGAAGGAAAAGGAGTTGAACGCCTTCGTCGCCGGAGGCCTCAACCTGTTCCTCAACACCGGCTTGATCATCCGCACCGAACATCCCGGACAGTTGATCGGCGTCATCGCCCACGAATGCGGCCATATCGCCGGCGGCCATCTGGTGCGCGGCGCCGAGGCTTATAAGACCGCCTACATCGAAAGCATCGCCTCGATGATCCTGGGCGTCGCCGCCGGCGTGGCCTCGGGGCGCGGCGATGTCGGCTCGGCCATCGCCATGGGCGGCAGCGAAGGCGCCATGCGTGGCCTGCTGGCCTTCAGCCGCACCCAGGAAGCCTCGGCCGATTCGGCGGGCGTCACCTTTCTCGACAATCTGCACTATTCGTCGCGCGGCTTCCTGGAGTTCATGCAGTTGCTGGGCGACCAGGAACTGTTGGTCTCGGCCCGCCAGGATCCCTATGTGCGCACTCACCCGCTGACCCGCGAGCGCGTCGAGTTCATCCAGAACCACGTCGATACCTCGCCGTGGTCGAACGCGCCGGTGCCGCCGCAATATATCGAACCGCACCGCCGCATGCGGGCCAAGCTGTTCGCCTTCATGGAACTGCCGGTCACCACCCTGGCCCGCTACAAGGAAGACGACCGCAGCCTTGACGCCCGCTATGCCCGCGCCATCGCCTATTACCGCAAGCCCGACATGGCGAAAGCCATCCCGGCCATCGACGAGTTGATCGCCGAGCGTCCCAACGATCCTTATTTCGCCGAGTTGAAGGGCCAGATGCTGTTCGAGAACGGCCATCCGCTGGAGGCCATTCCCAATTACAAACGGGCCATCAAGCTGCTGCCCGATAACGCCTTGCTGCGCGAGGAACTGGGACAGGTCGAGGTGGAGGCCGAGGATCCGGTGCTGTTGGCCGACGCCAAGGAACAGCTGACCTATGCCACCCGCCAGGATCCGGAAAGCGCCAGCGGCTGGCGTCTGCTGGGCATCGCCTATGGCCGTGGCGGCGACGAGCCGATGGCGGCGGCGTCGATGGCCGAATACGCCCTGCTGACCGAACATTGGTCGGAGGCGCTGTATGACGCCGACAAGGCCGATCGCGGGCTGAAGCGCGGTTCTCCGGCGGAACTGCGCATGCAGGACATCCGCTCGCTGGCCGAACAGGGCCGCGACCGCGCCAAGCTGCAGGAAAGATAGCCGCATGGCCCCCCGGAGCATCGCGGCAGGTTTGCTGTTGTTCCTG
>DATGZW010000537.1:0-2114 GCA_035297005.1 Patescibacteria group bacterium | reverse complement strand
GTCCGGCGCGACGCTCGTTGGCGTGGACGCGGCGCTGACCCGCTTCACTGTGGTCGACCTGTTTGCCGACCGCTCGGTCCGCAAGCCGCTGATCTTCGCCTTCCTGATGATGCTGTCGGTCACCTTTGCCTTCTGGGGCGTCGGCACATTCATCCCGACCTATGTGGCGGGAGTCGCGACCAAAGCCGGATTGTCCGGGCCGGCATGGGCAGGCTGGGCCGGGCTGATCACCAGCGTGTGCGGCACCTTCGGGTTCGTAAGCCTCGGTTTTCTCGCCGACGCTATCGGCCGCAAGCCAACAGCGATGCTGTGGTATTCGATGTGCCTCGTCCTGACCCCGGTCGTCTATTTGCTGGGTGCCAATTGGGGCCTCGTCCCGTTGCTCGGTTTCGTTGGTGTCTTCGGCTTCTTCACGCTGGGGATTTGGGCCTGGGCGCCGGTTTGGTTGCCGGAGCTATTCCCGACCCGCATGCGTGGGACCGCCGTTGCTTTCTGCTTCAATGCGCCGCGTTTCATTTCGTGCGCCGGGCCGCTGATCGCTGGAACGCTGATCGCCAACTTTGGCGGCTTTGGATGGGCGGCGACCTATGTCGGCCTGTTCTTCATTCTCGGCGTGGTGGCGGCGCCGTTCCTGCCCGAGACCAACGGGAAACCGCTGCCGCATGCGCTGTGGGCGGAAACCCCACCGGCGCCAGCTGAGTAATCGGCGGAACTGCCATGGCCGTCAGCGGCTGAGCGCTAACGCGATCTGCGCCGCCGCGGCGGCGATCCGCGCCACCGCCGATACGTCGACCGCGTGCGGCCAGCGGTCCTGCGGCAGATGGAACAGCCGGTTGGTGCCGACGAGCGTCAGGTAACGGCCACCAGCGCGATGGATATCGCGAGTCTCGCCGCTCGGCGGCTGCGCCGGCCACGGGATGTCGTCGGGCGGATAGCCGGTGCGGGTGAGTTCCCCGAGGCCGAGCGCGCGCAGGTCGGGCCGGTTTGAGACCAGCGACAAGACACCGCCTGCCGCGCCGAGATTGGCGCCAAAGTGCACCCAGTCCGCCCCGCCTGGCTGGTCCCAGCCCGGCCGCCGGGCGACGAAATCGTCGAGCCCGAGATGGCCGAGCTCGTGGCCGGTGTTGGCGGTGAAGACCACGTCCCGCGCGGGACGCTCTCCCAGAAGCGCGCGCAGCGACTCGAGCCAGCAGACGATCCCGCCGCCGCGTTCGGCGGTCGATTGCCACCACGAACTGCGCGGCGTCATCACCACCAGCGGCTTGCGGCCGGGACCGCGCCCTTTGAGTGTCACGACGGTGTTGACCGCCGGTGCTTTCGTGCGGCGGCTATGGGCAACGAGCAGCCCCGGGGTTTTCCGCTCGGCCGCGTCGAGTACCCTTTCGCGCGGCTCGCTTGACACGTGGATCGCCGGCGCGCTGTACGGGGAGCGGAACTGCTCGGCATTGATCGGCGCCAGGCCCGGCGCCTCGCCGGCGCACACGACAACCAGCGCATGGTGGCCTGGCGTGCGGCGCCGGCGCTCGAATTCCCCCGAATAAACCGCGCGTGGCGACAGCTCGGCGACGGCGATTTCCTGTCCGAGCTGTCCCTGGACTCCATCGGCACCGGTCGGCGGTGCATCGAAGACCGGGACGCCCTCGATGCGCTTGCCGCCAATGTCGAGGTAAGCCTCGATCGGGTCGACTCGCTCGAACAAAAGTTCCTCGACCGTGACCTCGGCGCCGAGCGTCGCTGCCTCGCCGGCCAGCCAGTCGGCGCCGGCCCGGTCGCCTTCCGTGCCTGTGCGATGGACGCCCTGCGCGTCCCAGGCTTCAAGCCAATTCGCCGCGCGGGTTTCTGCCTCTGTCATCGGGCCTCGGAGTTGTGGATGATGGCGGTAACCAGCTAGGAGGAACCCCAAGATGATCTGCGATGTCCACGCCCATTACATCCCGCAAAAATTCGGCGACTTCATGGGCGACCGCTGGGGTCCGCGGGTCGGCCCGCGCGTGCAGGTCAAGGAGGGCATCGCCAAGCACCCGGTCTCCGACTCGGCGACCGACATCACCGGCCGGCTGGAATTGATGGACGCTGCCGGGGTGGAGAAACAGGTGCTGTCACCGCACCGCCCG
>DATGZW010000536.1:0-4747 GCA_035297005.1 Patescibacteria group bacterium | reverse complement strand
CGCGCGATGGTCGAGGACAGTTGATGCAGCAGCAACGGCACCACGCCGATGACGACAAGGGCGAGAAGCGCGCAAAAACTGGCGACCAAGCGCCCTTTTATCCCGAGTTTGCCCATCAGCCCGTCCCTTTGTGTGGTAATTACTCGCCGTTTTTCCCGGCTAGGCCGTCGATTGACCATTATTCATAAGTAGAATAGCTCAAAGGCGGCCTTCAACGAAGCAGTGTTATGACTGCCGGGGCGCTCGATGGAATCCGTACGTTGCGCTGCCTTCATGCGCTACAGACGCGTGGCCTGACGGGGAATGGACCGCCAAGCATGGGCTTGGCGGTCTCGGTGCATGGATCAGTTCTTCTGCATCGCCGCGACCATCGCAGGGACGTTGTGGCGGAACATCATGACGTAGTTGTCGGCGGGGCCACCCAGCGGTGACAGCGAGTCGGAATAGAGAGTGCCGCCGATGACCGCGCCGCTTTCATGCGCCAAGGTCTGGATCAGGCGCGGGTCGGTCATGTTCTCGATGAACAGGGCCTTGATGCCCTCTTTCTTGATTTGGTCGGACAACGCGCCAAGCCCGGCAGCGGTCGGCTCGCTGTCGGTGCTGATGCCGACGGGGGCCAGGATGGTCACGCCATAGGCCTTGGCGAAATAGCCGAAGGCGTCGTGCGAGGTGATGATCTTGCGCTTGGCCGGCGGCACCTGGGCAATCTGCGTCTTCACCCAGGCATCAAGATCGCCAAGCCCGGTGGCATAGCCCTCGGCGCGCGGGCGATAGAACGCGGCATTGGCCGGATCGGCCTTGGCCAGCGCCGCGCCGATGGTCAGGGTATAGGCTTGGCCATTGGCCAGATTCTGCCAGGCATGCGGGTCGGTGATGCGCTTGCCCTCTTCTTCCATCGTCTGCGGCTTGATGCCGGCGCTGGCGACGACGATGGGGGCTTTGGCGCCGGAGGCGGCAATCAGGCGGTCCAGCCAGCCCTCCATGCCCAACCCGTTGACGACGATCACATCGGCATGGGCAATCGACACAGCATCGGTGGGGGTTGGTTGGTAGACATGGGCGTCGCCGCCGGGCGCCACCAGGGAGATGACGGAAACCTTGTCGCCGCCAATCTGCTTGACCAGATCGCCAAGGACGCTGAAGGTCACCACAACGTTGAGTGGCTCGGCGGCCTGGGCGCCGGCTGTCGCCGTCAGCGCCAGCGTCGCCGCTAGGGCCAATCGTTTCAACGGCTTCCACATTATGAGTCTCTCCCGATTTTGATGTGAGGTATAGGGTTTCACCGGCATGGACGGCGGCTTGCCTGGAGGATATGTAATGTTATAATGTTGCATTCGGCAAGCGGTTTGTGGTTCTGTCACGCCAAGGTGGCCATCGCCGCGCCGGGCTTGAAACGCAGCGCTCACAGGTCGATAACGGGGCGCGGCAGAACGGAGACTAGAGTTTTGAGCGATTCCCTTTCCCATCCCCGGCGCCAGAGCAAAACGCCGGCGTCGCCATTCGTCTGGGGGGTGTCGCGACGTCTGATCGGCGCCGTGGCGGTCAGTTCGGCGCTGTGGCTGGCGGTCGCCTGGGCTTTGGATTGGTGGGGCTGAGGATATGACGCCGATTGTCGAGCTGAACGACCTCACCATCACCTATGAGCGCCATCCGGCCATCCATCACCTGCGCGGCGGCTTCTCCAAGGGCAGTCTGACGGCAGTCATCGGTCCCAACGGGGCCGGCAAAAGCACGCTGATCAAGGCTATCGTCGGTTTGCTGGCGCCTTCGGCGGGCAGGCTGGCCATTCACGGCATTTCTCCGCGCGATATCGCCTATCTGCCGCAGATGGCGGTCATCGATGACAGCTTCCCCATCTCGGTGTTCGACGTGGTGCTGCTGGGCCATTGGCGCCGCGTCGGAGCCTTTCGCGCGATGACCGCGCAGATGTGCGAGACGGCGCAGCGGGCGCTGTGGACGGTCGGGCTGGAAGGCTTCGACGACCGCCCGTTCGGCTCGCTGTCGGCCGGTCAGCGCCAGCGGGTGCTGTTCGCCCGCGTGCTGGTCGCCGACAGCCCTTTGATTGTCCTCGACGAGCCATTCACCGCCGTCGATACCCGCACCACCAACGATCTGTTGCGTCTGGTGGCGCGCTGGCACGGCGAGGGGCGGACGGTGATTTCCGTGCTGCACGACTTCGATCAAGTGCGCCGCCATTTCCCCGACACTTTGTTGCTGGCCCGCGAGGCCATCGGCTGGGGGCCGACCGCCGAGGTGCTGACCTCGGAAAACCTGCTGAAAGCACGCGCTATGAGCGAAGCCTGGGACATCGACGCCGAGATCTGCCGGGGCGCGGCATGAGCCTGCTGTATCATTGGCTGATCGGCCCCTTCGCCGATTACAGCTTCATGCGGCGCGGCCTGATCGCCTGTTTGGCGCTGGCCTTGGGCTCGGGGCCGGTGGGGGTGTTCCTGGTGCTGCGGCGGATGAGCCTGATTGGCGATACCATGGCCCATTCGGTGCTGCCCGGCGCCGCCGTCGGCTTCATGCTGGCGGGCTTGTCGCTGCCGGCCATGGGGCTCGGTGGCTTCATCGCCGGTGTCACCGTGGCTCTGGCCTCGGGTCTGGTCAGCCGCCTGACCCCGCAAAAGGAAGACGCCAGCTTCGCCGCCTTCTTCATGATCTCGCTGGCGCTGGGCGTGCTGCTGGTGTCGCTGCATGGCAGCACCGTCGATCTCATGCATGTGCTGTTCGGCACCATCCTGGCGGTGGACGATACCTCGCTGATTTTGATGGCGTCGGTGGCCACCACCACCTTGCTGGTGTTCGCGGTGATCTTCCGCGCCCTGATCGCCGAATGCTTCGACCCAGCCTTCCTGCGCGCTGTCAGCGGCAAGGGTGGAATTACCCATACGGTGTTCCTGATGTTGGTGGTGCTCAACATGGTCAGCGGTTTCCAGGCGCTGGGCACCTTGATGGCGGTCGGGCTGATGATGTTGCCGGCCACGGCGGCGCGCTTCTGGGCGCGCCAGGTGTGGAGCCTGATTTGCTTGGCGACGGCGGTGGCCTTGGTCTCTGGCTATCTGGGTCTGGTGCTGTCCTACCGCTTCAACCTGCCCTCTGGCCCGGCCATCGTGTTGACGGCGGGGATGTTCTATCTGGTGTCGCTGTTCTTCGGCCCGCGTGGCGGGTTGCTGTCCACCCTGGCCCGGCGGCGTCACTTCCGCGCCTGAGCCCGACGCCGTCCCGGCGAGGGACCGAGCCTCTGCCGCTCTTCAGGTAATCTTGAACGGCCGGCGCCTGTCAGATGCGTCGGCCGTTTGAGCGGGGCGTTGTAAAACACTCGACTGACAGCCATCAGAGGTATAATTTTATTGGCGGCTATGCATGTTATGGTATGCGCTAGCCGCGCGAACGGTTAGTGCCTCCTGTGGTGTGGCGCAACTTTTATGTGTTGAGTGAGGGCGATCGAGGGATCTGCTGCCCTGCCTGCGGAACAGATACTGGAAGGTGTCGCCGTAAGCTTGTTCGCGAATGATATTTTTCCCGCGGTCGATGATGTCTCCGCCACCACCGTCCACAGGGGGAGGAATATTCGATGCATCCTTTGTTCAAGTCCTTGGCTGGTGCCGCCGTGCTGGCGGTGATGTCCGCCTCCGTGCAAGCCGAGCCCTTGCGTATCGCCATCCTTGAAAGCCTGAGCGGCGCGCAAAGCTCGACCGGGCGGCCCTATGTCTTTGCCACCCATTATGTGTTGGATGCGTTGAACCAAAAGGGCGGCTTCAACGGCGAAAAGATCATCATCACCGAATATGACAACGGTGGCAGCCCGACCAGCGCCTCGGCAAAGCTCAAGGTGGCCATCGCCGACGGCGCCCGCATCGTCATCCAGGGCTCGTCCTCGGCGGTTGTCGGGCAGGTGACGGACGACATCCGCGCCTACAACCTGGCCAATCCCGGCAAGGAAGTCCTGCATCTGAACGTCGGCGCCGACGCCTTGGAGTTGACCGGGGAAAAATGCCATTTCTACAGCTTCCGCTTCGCTTCCTCGGCCCCGATGCGTGTCGGCGCGCTGGTCAAGGTGATGAAGGACGAGGGAACCCTGGGCAAGCGGGTCTATGCCATCAACCAGAATTATTCCTGGGGCAAGGATATGGAGGCCGCCATCAAAGCCAACGCCCAGCGTGGCGGCTACGAGGTGGTGGAAAGCGTGTTGCACGAGGTTAACCGCATTCAGGATTTCTCACCCCTGGTCGAGAAGATCAAGGCCGCCAATGTCGATACGGTTATCACTGGCAACTGGTCGAACGATCTGCTGCTTTTGATGAAAGCGGTGGGCGATGCCGGCCTGAAGGCGCGGTTCGGCACGGCCTTTCTAGATCAGGAAGGCAATATCAGTAATGCCGGCGACGTCGTGCTGGGTCATTACGTCGTCCATACCTTCAATATCGAGCTGACCGACGGCACCTTCCCCAAGGATTATAAGAAGGTCACCGGTCATTTGCCGGTCTATGTCGAGCCGAACGCGGTCAACAGCATGAAGATGTTTGTTAAGGCGCTGGAGAAGGTGAACTTCAACGGCGGCGCCATCGACACCGGCAAGATCGCGCTGGCTTTGGAAGATGTCTCCTTGCAGACCGAGAACGGCATCCAGTCCTTCCGTAAGGAGGATCACCAGCTGCTGCTGCCGATGGTGGTCTCGCGGGTGGAAAAAGACGTCAAATATCCCGTCGATGGAACGGACATAGGGTTCCGCCCGGTAAAAATC
>DATGZW010000535.1:0-2577 GCA_035297005.1 Patescibacteria group bacterium | reverse complement strand
CGGCCAGAACCTGCAACGGCAGGCCGGTCTTATCGATGGTCCCCAAATCGAGGACGTCCTTGCTCTCGGATTTGGCGGCGACTGCAAAATCCTTGCCCTGGCGCACGGCATCGGCAAACGCCTTGGCTTTGGCTTGGTCGGTGAAAGTCACCTGCTGAACGGCGCGCTTTTCGGTGGTTTGGAACTCACCCAGGCGGACTTGATACGACTTCTCGATATCGGCGTCACTCGGCTTGATGTCGGCGCCGACATCGGCGGTGCGCAGCACCACGGCGGTCAGGCCGCGCAGTTCAGGGGCCATGAACTGGGTGGCATGCGCCTGATGATAGGCCTGCAAGATGGCGTCGTCGGGCTTGGCCGGAGCCGCAATCTTATCGGCGGGGAAAAGAATGGTGTCGGCGACGCGCTGTTCCTGGCGATAGCGGAATAACGGATCGGCCTGAATAGTTGGGGCGACGATGCCGCCGCTGACCATCTGCACCAGCTGCTCGCGGGTGATGTCGCGGCGCTCCATGGCGACGAACTGCCGTTCGTTGAACCCGGCCCGGCGCAAGACGTTTTGATAGACGCTCTTGTCGAACATCTTCAACTCGTTCTGAAAGGCCGGAGTCTGCTGGATCACCTGACGCAGGCTGTCGTCATCGACGGTGAACTTCAGCTCCGCACTGGCTTGATCGAGCAGGTCGCGGCTGACGATCTGTTCGATGGTCCGCTGCAACAGGCCGAACTGACGCGCCTGCTCCATGCTGATTTTGCCGCCGAACATGGCTTGCAGCCGTTCGGTATCGCGGCGGAACTCTTCCACCACCTCTTGCGCGCTGACCTCTTGCTTGCCGACCACGATGGCCGGCTGAGAGGCGGCGCGCTGACGCACCACGTCGCCGATTCCCCAGATGCCGAAGCTGGCAATCAGGAAAACGAACAGGATTTTGATGGGCCAGGACCGGGAATGTCTGCGAAAGGCGTCGAGCATGTTCACGTCTACTAAATATGGGGCCTGAGCGGCGCGGTGCGGCATCATAGAAGCCGCTGGAAACACAGGCAACTCGGAAAAGGCGATCCGGGGGAAGGGCGGTGGAAATCGCTCTCGCGCTGTGCTACACCGCTTATGCCATAAAAAATTTGGAGGATTAGGCCATGCCCCGTCGCCCCTTGATTGCCGGCAATTGGAAAATGAATGGCCTGAAGGCCGATGGCGTGGCTCTGGCGGCGGGAATCGCGGCCAAGATCAAGGCCGAGCCTCTGCGTGGCGATCTGCTGATTTGTCCGCCGGCCACCCTGGTTGACGCCGTGGCGCAGGCTGTGGCCGGGTCGGGTCTGGCGGTCGGCGGTCAGGATTGCCATGCCGACAAATCGGGCGCGCATACCGGTGACATCGCCGCCCCCATGCTCGTCGATCTGGGTGCCACTTACGTTATCGTCGGCCATTCCGAGCGCCGTGCCGATCACGGCGAGAGCGACGCCATCGTCCGCGCCAAGGCCGTTGCCGCGCATGCCGCCGGATTGATCGCCATCATCTGCATCGGCGAGACCCAGGCGCAGCGCACCGAAGGCCTGACCATCAAGGTAGTCGGCGAACAATTCCTGGGATCATTGCCGGAAGGCGCGACCGCCGAGAACACCGTGATCGCCTACGAGCCGGTGTGGGCCATCGGTACCGGCCTGACCGCGACCACCGCCGACGTGATCGAAGTGCATGGCGCCATCCGCGCCCTGGCCTCCGACATCATGGGGGCCGAGGCTGCGGGCAAATTGCGCATTCTCTACGGCGGTTCGATGAAGCCCTCGAACGCCAAGGAACTGCTGGCTTTGGACGACGTCGATGGCGGTCTGATCGGCGGCGCAGCGCTTAAGGTCGAAGATTTTTGGGCCATCGCGCAAAGTTGCCCCTAGCCATAGCGCTCTAGGGCGAATAGAAAGACGCCAACATGACCTCGTCGCGTTGCGGCGAGGGATCCCTATTTCGGTGCAGGCATGATCAACGTAATCCTCGTCATCCATCTCCTTATCGCTCTCGCCCTGGTCGGCGTCATCCTGCTTCAGCGAAGCGAGGGTGGAGCCTTGGGCATCGGCGGCGGTGGCGGCGGAATGATGAGCAGCCGTGCGGCGGGCAACCTGCTGACGCGAACCACCGGCATTCTGGCCACCGGGTTCTTCGTCACCAGCCTGACCTTGGCCCTGATGGCCAATTCCCGCGCCCAGCCCAGCTCGATCATGGACCAGGCTCCGGCTACCCAATCGGCCCCGGCAGCGCCTGCCGCTCCGGCCGCGCCTCTGAGCCGTTAACCCGGCGGGCTTCCCAACCGAGAGGCGGCGACAAAGCCGCCTCTCTCTTTTTGACCGTATCGGCAGCGCCCCCTCTTGGGCGATGGCGACCTCTGGTGTATTGTGTCGGCCCATGACGCGTTTCATCTTCATCACTGGCGGCGTGGTTTCCTCACTGGGCAAGGGTTTGGCCTCGGCCGCTCTCGCTTCGGTCCTTCAGACCCGCGGCTTCAAGGTCCGTCTGCGCAAGCTGGACCCTTATCTCAACGTCGATCCGGGGACCATGAGCCCGTATCAGCACGGCGAGGTGTT
>DATGZW010000534.1:0-6885 GCA_035297005.1 Patescibacteria group bacterium | reverse complement strand
AGAAGCGCACGCCCTCGCCGGGCTTGACATAGGGGTCGTATCCTTCGCGGAAACGCCACTGGGTTTCCTTGCCGTCCACCACCGGCCAGCGCAGGCCGCGTGCCTTGTGGTAACTGTCGAAGGGCGCCAGATCATGGCCGTGGCCGCGACCGAACGAGGCGTATTCCTCGAACAGGCCCTTTTGCAGGTAGAAGCCGTTATGGGTGGACTCGTCGTTGTCGAAGCCCGCGGCAACTTCGGACAGGGGGAATTTATCGACCTGACCGTTCTTGAACAGCACCTCGTACAGGGTCTTGCCGCGAAAAGCCGGCGCCTTGGCCAACACCTCCTCGGGCCAGACTTCATCGGTGGTGAAGCGTTTGGAGAACTCCACCAGTTGCCACAGGTCCGAGCGCGCCTCACCCGGAGCTTTGACTTGCTGGCGCCAGAACTGGGTGCGGCGCTCGGCATTGCCATAAGCGCCTTCCTTTTCCACCCACATGGCGGTGGGCAGGATGAGATCGGCGGACAACGCGGTGACGGTGGGATAGGGGTCCGAGACGACGATGAAATTGTCGGGATTGCGATAGCCCGGCCAGGTTTCCTCGTTGAGGTTGGCCGCCGCCTGCATGTTGTTGGTGCACAGCACCCAATAGACGTTGATCTTGCCGTCCTTGAGCATGCGGTTCTGCTGCACGGCATGATAGCCCGGCTTGTCGGGAATGGTGCCTTCCGGCAGTTTCCACAGCTCCTCCGCATGTTTGCGATGGGCCGGGTTGGCAATCTGCATGTCGGCCGGCAGGCGGTGCGAGAACACGCCGACTTCGCGGGCGGTGCCGCAGGCTGAAGGCTGGCCGGTCAGCGACATCGGGCCGTTGCCGGGCTCGCTGATTTTCCCCACCAGCAGATGGATGTTGTAGATCAGGTTGTTGGCCCAGGTGCCGCGCGTGTGCTGATTGAACCCCATGGTCCACAGCGACATCACTTTGACCTTGGGGTCGGCATACAGCTTTGCCAACGCCTCCAGCTTGTCCACGGGGACGCCGCTCAGAGCCGAGACTTTCTCGGCGGTGTAGTCGGCGACGAAGGCCTTGAACTCCTCGAAGCCGATGGGCTCGAAGGCGTCGGGCTTGGCGGAGTTCTTGGCGGAGATTTCCTTGGCATTGTCGGGCCGCAGGCCATAGCCGATATCGGTGGCGCCCCTGCGGAAATTGACCTTGGCGGCGACGAAGGCCTCGTTCACCGCTTTATGCTGGATGATGTAATTGGCCACATAGTTGAGGATCGCCAAGTCGGTCTGCGGCTTGAAGATGATGGGTATGTCGGCCAACTCGAAGCTGCGATGCTCGAAGGTCGATAGCACGGCCACCTTGACGCCCTCGCCGGTCAGGCGGCGGTCGGTGATGCGCGACCACAGGATCGGATGCATCTCGGCCATGTTGCTGCCCCACAGCACCATGGCGTCGGCATGTTCGATGTCGTCGTAACAGCCCATCGGCTCATCGATGCCGAAGGTCCGCATGAAGCCGGTGACCGCCGAGGCCATGCAGTGGCGGGCGTTGGGGTCGATGTTGTTGGAGCGGAGGCCGGCCTTCATCAGCTTGACGCCGGCATAGCCTTCCCACAGCGTCCACTGGCCCGAGCCGAACATGCCGATGGCGGTGGGGCCTTTGGCTTTCAGGGTTTCCTTCCACTTGGCCGCCATGATGTCGAAGGCTTCATCCCACGACACTGGGGTAAACTCTCCATCCTTGGCGTAGACGCCGTTCTTCTTGCGCAGCAAGGGCTTGGTCAGCCGGTCCTCGCCATACATGATCTTGGACAGGAAATAGCCCTTGATGCAGTTGATGCCGCGATTGACCGGGGCGTCGGGGTCGCCTTGGGTGGCGACCACGCGGCCATCCTTGGTGCCGATCAGCACGCCGCAGCCGGTGCCGCAGAAGCGGCAGGCACCTTTGTCCCAACGGATGTCGCTGGTGGCGGCGGCTTGGGCGATGGAGGGGGCCACGCTCATGCCCGCAGCGGCGGCGGTGGCCAGGATGGCGTTGGCCTTGATGAAATCGCGCCTGGAGAGAGGCATCACAGGGACTCCTTGTCGAGATCGCCGGTTTCGCAATGGTGGTAGATCAGGCTTGTCGACAGCACGCCGTCGAAAGTGGGGAAGCGGGTGATGATCTGGCCCGCCCATTCGTCGGCGGTGTCTTCGACGGTCACCACCAGACGGCCGTCGAGGTCGCTTTGGTGAACCTCGACCCCGTCCATGGTGGTCAGCAGGGCGCGCACGGCATCGACATGCCCGGTGCGGGCATGCACCAGCACGCCGCAGATGTTGGTGCCTTCGGTGACGCGGCGGTCTTCCTGATCGACGAATTTGCCGATACGCATGGGGTTTCAGCCTTTCATGGCGATGGCGCCGGCCGGGCAGGGGGCGACGCAGGCGCCGCAGCCGGTGCAGGCGGCATGGTCCACCAGCGGCCTGACCAAGCCGCCGACGGTCGGGGGAAAATGAATAGCGCGGGCGTCGCAGAAATCGCCGCAGACCCGGCAGGCCACGGCGCGGGGCGACAGACAGGAGTTGTCGATGACGGCCTTGAGAACGGCCCCGGCCGGGGTGTCGGTGTCCTGACGCAAGGCGCCGCTCGGGCGCCCGCCCATCAGGAATCCGCGCCGTGTGAGGACTGCGTCGCTCATCGTCTCCCCCACCCGAGGTGCCGGGCGTTCGAGGGCGCACCGGACGTTGTTATGGTCGTTCAGGAATAGTACTGACGACGGTGGGGAGACCTTGATGATGGTCAAGACCAGCCGGCCGCCGGATAACGCGGAGGTTGACGGTGGTCAAGGCTGCGGGTGATACCACGGGGAAGGATGCATCCTTTCTCCTGGCGAACAAGGTGTAGGCATGGCGCGGATCGATGAAAGCAAGGCCTTCCTGGCGGTTAATATCGCCGTGATGACGGTGTCCGATACCCGGACCGAGGATAACGACAAGTCGGGTCAGACCCTGGTGCAACGCCTGGGCGAAGCTGGCCACACACTGGCGGACAAGGTTATCGTCAAGGACGACGTGCCGGCCATCGTCGCCGTCCTGCGCCGCTGGATCGCCGATCCGGCGGTGGATGTGGTGATCTCGACCGGCGGCACCGGCCTGACCGGCCGCGACGTGACCCCCGAAGCGTTTCAGCAGGTCTATGAGAAGGAAATTATCGGTTTCGGCGAACTGTTCCGCCAGCTCTCCTATGCGAAGATCGGCACCTCCACCATGCAGAGCCGGGCCACCGGCGGCTTGGCGCACGGCACCTATCTGTTCGCCCTGCCGGGCTCGCCCGGAGCCTGCCGCGACGGCTGGGACGATATTCTGCGTTGGCAGTTGGACAGCCGCCACCGTCCCTGTAATCTGGTGGAACTGATGCCCCGTCTGATGGAGCATCTGAAATAGGCGAAGACACATGTCCCTGCGGGTGATCCTGGTGGACGACGAGCCGGATCGGGCCGTCCAGGTCGAGGACGCCTTGCGCGCCAGTGGCTGCGTCATGGTGGGCCGCTTCGGCACCGGCACCGACTTGTCGCGGCTGGTGACGGAACTGCGCGCCGATGTCATCGTCGTCGATATCGCCAGCCCCGACCGCGATGTTCTGGAGAACATGCGTCAGGTCACCTATGACCAGGCGCGGCCAGTGGTGATGTTTGCCCAAGACGGCCACGCCAACACCATCCGCGCCGCCATCGAGGCTGGGGTCAGCGCCTATGTGGTGGACGGGCTGACCCCGGATCGGGTTAAGCCGGTGGTCGATGTCGCCATCGCCCGCTTCGCCCAGTTCCAGCAATTGCGCAGCCAGTTGGACAAGGCCACGTCCAGCTTGGCCGAGCGCAAGCTGGTGGAGCGCGCCAAGGGCATCCTGATGAAGCGCCGCCGCTGCGACGAGGATGAGGCCTATGGCCTGATGCGAAAAATGGCGATGGACCAGAAATCGCGTCTGGCCGACATCGCCAACAAAATCATCGAAGCCGCCGATTTGCTGGGATGAGACGGATGGAACAGACCAGACTGAAAATAGGCTTCGTGGCTCTGTGCGACAGTGCCCCGCTGGTGGTGGCGAAGGAACGCGGATTCTTTGTCGAGCAAGGCCTGGTGGTGGAGCTGTCGCGCGAACCGTCCTGGGCCAATATCCGCGACAAGCTGGCGGTGGGTCTGTTGGATGCCGCTCAGATGCTGGCTCCCATGCCGCTGTCGGCGACGCTGGGGCTTGGCAATGTGCGTGCCCCCGTCATCACGGCGTTGGGGCTGAACATGGGTGGTAACGCGATCACCTTGTCGCATGGGCTGCTGGAGCGGATGGAGGGCACCTCGGCCGCCGCTTTGAAGGCGGTTATCGACCAGGACCGCGCCGCCGGACGTCCACCGCTGACACTGGCGATGGTCTATCCATTTTCGCCGCATAACTACGAACTGCGCCTGTGGCTGGCAGGGGGCGGTATCGATCCCGACCGCGATGTCCGGCTGGTGGTGGTGCCGCCGCCGCAGATGGTGGCTTGGCTGGCGGCGGGCCATATCGCCGGCTTCTGCGTCGGCGAGCCGTGGAACACCGTCGCCGCCAAGCTGGATCTGGGGCGGGTGGTCGTCACCGGGCGGGACATCCAGGATAGCCGGATCGAAAAGGTGCTGGGAGTACGCGAAGATTGGGCGGAACAGCATCCCCAGACCCATCGGGCGTTGCTGCGCGCCGTACTGCTGGCCTGCCGGTGGGTCGAGGGCAACCGTGCCGAAACCGCCGAGATCATCGCCCAGCCAGCCACTCTGAATGCGCCGCTGGAGGTGGTGCGGTCCTGCCTGGAGCCATCCGCCGGCCTGTCATTTCTGACCAATTTCCCAGGGCAATCGCAGGCGGCATGGTATCTGGATCAGATGCGGCGCTGGGGGCAACTGCCCGCCGATACTGACGCCGCGGCGGTGGCGCGGCAGGTTTATCGGGGGGATTTGTTCCGTTTGGCCGCCCAGGATCTGGAGTTGGAGTGCCCGGCTGAGGACTAGTTGCAAGAGAATACAGCGTGCCGTTTTCTTCTTGCCGTCATGCCCGCGCTTGTCGCGGGTATCCACGCGGTGGGGGTTAACACGTTGTTATTAATGACGTTTGGCGGATCAGCGTGGATGGCTGGAACAGGTCCGGCCATGACGGACGCGGGAATGCAATGAGTCATTTACCTGTGTCACGGCACTTATTGCCTATATAATAATCACAGCATATTTTATAGGCACGTCTTTTGAGCGGGCCCTCTCTTCTCTTTCCGTCAAACCCTTGTAAATCCTCGCCTGTCCTCGTGGCACAGCTCTTGCTTCTATTCCCTATGAACTTGCCCTCGGCTCAATGGCGAGCAATGGGGGCGTGACATAGGGATCAGTTGGCAATGACGCCGGGTGGTCCATGGAACAAAGGCGTTCCGCGAACGAAGCATGGGCCTGACGGCTCTCTGCTTCCAGTCGCGGAACGCCTTTTTGTTTTCGCAGCCGAGGAGCGCGGAATGGGCAAGAAGAAGCTGGTAGTGGTGGGGAACGGCATGGCCGGTATCCGCACCGTCGAAGAGCTGTTGAAACTGGCTCCCGATCTTTACGATATCACGGTGTTCGGCGACGAACCGCGCGTGAACTACAACCGCATCATGCTGTCCCCCGTCCTGGCCGGCGAGAAGAACTTCGCCGACATCGTCCTCAACGACGCGGAATGGTATGCGGCCCACAACATCACTTTGCGTTCGGGCGTGCGGGTGTCGGGCATCGACCGCGCCAATAAGCAGATCGTGACCGAAATCGCCGAGATGGTGCCTTACGACGTGCTGTTGCTGGCCACCGGCTCGCGGCCCTTCATGCTGCCGGTGCCGGGGGCGCAACTGCCTCAGGTGGTGTCGTTTCGCGATGCCGACGACGTCGCCCGCATGGTGACGGCGGCCAAACCTGGAGCGCGGGCGGTAGTCATCGGCGGCGGCCTGCTGGGGCTGGAAGCGGCCAACGGCCTGACCGCGCGCGGCATGAAAGTGACGGTGGTCCATCTGATGGACAGCCTGATGGAACGCCAGCTCGACCCCGCCGCCGCCGCGCTGCTGCGTCAGGCGCTGGAGGCACGCGGCATGACCTTCCGTCTGAAGACGGTCACCGACGGCATCCTCGGCGCCGACCGGGTCGAGGGCATCCGCTTCAAGGACGGCTCGGAATTGGAGACCGATCTGGTGGTGATGGCGGTGGGCATCCGTCCCAACACCGAACTCGCGGCCAATGGCGGCATCGCCTGCGAACGCGGCGTCAAGGTGGATGACTGGCTGCGCACCAGCGAACCCGATGTCTTCGCGGTGGGCGAATGCGTGCAGCATCGCGGACAGTGCTATGGGCTGGTGGCGCCGCTGTTCGACATGGCCAAGGTCTGCGCCGCCCAGATGGTCGGGCTGAATCCGGCGGGCTATGAAGGTACCGTCACCGCTACTCGGCTGAAGGTGACCGGTATCGAGCTGTTCTCGGCTGGCGACTTCATCGGCGACGCCGAGACCGACGACATCCTGTTCCGCGACATTGCCGGCGGCGTTTACAAGAAGCTGGTGGTCAAGGGCGACCGGCTGATCGGCGCCGTGCTCTACGGCGAAACCGGCGACGGTCCCTGGTATTTCGAGCAAATCCGCGCCGGTGCCGACATCTCGGCGATGCGGTCGCGCTTGATCTTCGGCCAAGCCCATGCGGAAGGCGGTTGCGGCGGCAAGGGCGGCGGTGTCGATATCGCCGCCATGTCCGACGACGCCCAGGTCTGCGGCTGCAACGGCGTGTCCAAGGGCATGATCGTCTCGGCCATCCAGGCCAAGGGTCTGACCACCCTGGACGAGGTGCGCGCGCATACCAAGGCGTCGGCCTCCTGTGGGCAGTGTTCG
>DATGZW010000533.1:0-16593 GCA_035297005.1 Patescibacteria group bacterium | reverse complement strand
GGTTGTTGGGGCCATTGGCTTTGAAGCGCGCATGACCGTGCATTCACGCATCCCCCTCAGCCGCGCCGTGCTGCGCCGCCGCCGCCGCATCCAAGTGCTGGTGCAGCGGGTGACGCTGCTGGGGTCCGGCTCGTCGTTGATCGTGCTGGGCGTGCTGTCGGTGCCGACGCCGATTCCCATCGGCTTCTTCCTGTTCGCCGCCGGGCTTTATCTGATGGCGCGCGGCTCGAAGCGGGCGCGGCATTCGGTCAAGGGGCTGCGGCGCAGGGTGCCGCCGTTCTCGCGCGGGCTGAACAGTGTTAAGCATCGCCTGCCCAAGGGGCTGCGCAAGTTCATCGAACACAGCGACCCCAGGGTGTGAATGACCTGTAATCCGTCATGCCCGTGCTTGTCACGGGCATCCACGCGGTTCGGCAAGACGAGGGCCGGCGGGCAACTGATTCGGGCGAACGTGCACCCCGGCGTGGATCACCGGAACAAGTCCGGTGATGACGGCTTTTGGTGAAACCCCGCTAAGGCGTTTTGCGCGCGCGTGGGTGGCTGTCTTGATAGATGGCGCTCAGGCGGTCGGCATCGACTTCGGTGTAACGCTGGGTGGTGCTCAGCGAGGCATGGCCCAGCAGTTCCTGAATGGTGCGCAAATCGCCGCCGCCAGCCAGCAGGTGGGTGGCGAAGCTATGCCGCAGGGCGTGCGGGGTGGCGGTGTCGCTCAGCCCCACATATCCGCGCAGAATGCGCATTTGCCGTTGCACCACGCCCGGATTGAGCCGCTTGCCGCGCGCGCCGACGAACAGCGGCGCCGCCGCTCCGGTCTTGAACGGGCATTGCGCCAGATAGGCGGCGACCGCTTCGACGACGACCGGCAACAGCGGCACCAGCCGTTGCTTGCGGCCCTTGCCGGTGATCATCATCACCTCGCCTTGGGGAGCCTCGCCCCGGTTCAGCCCCAAGGCCTCGCCCAGGCGCAGGCCGCAGCCATACAGCATCGTGAACAAGGCGACGTCGCGCGCCGCCATCCACGGCTGGGTTTGCGCCATGGCGGCGGCGGCCAGGGTCTCCATCGCCTCGTCGGCGGCCAGCGCCTTGGGGATCGAGCGGGGCGGGCGGGGCGAGCGGATGGCGGCCAGCGCCGGGTTGTGGGCCAGTTCGTTGCGATCCAGATAGCGGAAGAAGCTGCGCAACGACGACAAGGTGCGCGCCATCGAGGTGCGGCCCAAGCCGTCGCTGCCAGACCGGTGCGCCATGAAGCTGCGGAAATCGGCGGTGCGCAGCGCGGAGAGGTCGGCCAGACTGGGTTCGCCGGCCAGATGCTCGGTAAGGAACGACAGGAAGGCCGAGAGGTCGCGGCTGTAGCCGTCCAGCGTATGGTCCGAGGCACGCCGCTCCTCGGCGAGCCAGGCTCGCCAGGCGACGACGGCGGCCCGTAGGCCTTCATCGCCGAGAAAGAGGATCAGGCCGCCGGCCACCACCGCTGCACACAGTCCTCGATGACGCGGGCGAGGAACGACAGCAACTCGGTGCCCTGGCTGGACTGGAAGGTGCGGTCGTTGCGCGAGCCCAAGGCCAGCAGCCCCGGCGGGCAGCCGATGGGGTCGAGCCGCACCAAGGCGAAGGAACTGACCAGCCCGGCGGCCTCGCCGAAGATCATCGGGTCGCCATGCGACTGCGAGCGCAACAGCACCTCGCCCATGCCCATCACCTGATCGAGCAAGGTCGCCGGCAAGGGCAGGATGCCAGGCAGGATGGCCGGATGTTCGCCGGGCTCGAAGCCCAGACAAACCACATCGACATCCAAAAGCGGCGGCAGATCCTCGGCGGCGACGCGGGCCAGACCGGCCATGTCGCGGGCCTCCAGCACCGACAGCACGGCGTCGTGGGTGCGGCTTTGGACCGACATGTTGCTGCGCGAGGTGGTGATCAGATGTTCGGCGCAGCCGCGCATCTTGTCCAACTCGTCATGCAGGCGGCCAATCATGAACTGCTGCAAATCGACCACCGGCCCGCCGGAAAACCGCGACGGCGGCGCTTGCCGGGCCAGCAGGTCGGAATGGTTGACCAGGAATTCCGGCGTCGCCTTGAGAAATGCCACTACCTGTTCCTCGCTGGCGGGCGGCGGGGCGGTCAGGTCGGCGGTTTCGGACTTGCGCGCCATGCTCAGTTCTCCAGGATCGATTGGCCGGTCTTCTCCCAATCGACCAGAAACGCCGCCAACCCCTTGTCGGTCAGCGGATGCTCGTACAACTGACGCAGCACCTTGGGCGGCAGGGTGGCGACGTCGGCGCCCAGCTTGGCCGCCTGCACCACATGGATGGGGTGGCGGATCGAGGCAACCAGCACTTCGGTTTCAAGCTGGGGGTATTGGCGGTAGATCTGGATGATGTCGTCGATCAGTTCCATGCCGTCCTGGCCGATGTCGTCGAGCCGGCCGACGAAGGGTGAGACGAAGGTGGCCCCGGCCTTGGCCGCCAGCAGCGCCTGCGCCGCCGAGAAGCACAAGGTGACGTTGACCTGGGTGCCGCCGTCCGACAGCGCTTTGCAGGTTTTCAGGCCATCGACCGTCAGCGGCACCTTGACGGCGACGTTGGTGGCGATCCGCGCCAGCTTGCGGCCTTCGCGCAGCATGGTGTCGAAATCGGTGGCGGCCACCTCGGCGCTGACCGGGCCGTCGATGATCTCGCAGATTTCCGCCACCACATCGAGGAACTTGCGGCCGCTTTTGGCGATCAGGGATGGGTTGGTGGTGACGCCATCCACCAGACCGGTGGCGGCAAGGTCGCGGATCTCGGCAATGTCGGCGGTGTCGATGAAGAATTTCATGAGCAAGGTCCACAACAAGAGCATGAGTCGGGGCGTACGCGCTGGCGGCCCGGTGGCACGGCGGTTAGAGTGTAGACCATGCTCTCCGCCCCTGCCAATTCCCAACCTGCTTCTCCCCATGCGTTCCACGCGGGGGATCGCGTTGCCGTTTTGTTACCGCTGCCTTTGGCCGGAGCCTATGACTATAAGGTGGGGGCTGACCAATGCTTGGGGCTTGGCGACTTCGTCCGGGTGCCATTGGGCGGTCGGCAGGCGGTCGGCGTGGTGTGGGGCGCCGGCAGCGGCGGCGTTGCCGAGGCCAAATGCCGCGCCACCCAGCAAAAGCTGGACACGCCGCCGCTGCCCGAAGCGTCGCGCAAGCTGATCGACTGGGTGGCCTCCTATACGCTGTCCTCGCCCGGAGCGGTGCTGAAGATGGCGATGAGCGCTCCCGCCGCTTTGGAGCCGCCGCCACAGTCGCCCCTCGGCTATGTGCGGGCGGGGGAGGTTCCCGCTGGGCTGAAGATGACCGGCCCGCGCCAACGGGTGCTGGAGGCGGCCGGCGAGCCGCTCCCCGTCGCTGAACTGGCCCGTGCCGCCGGCACTGGTCCCGCCGTGGTCAAGGGCTTGGCCGAGGCTGGAGCGTTGCGGGCGGTCGAGTTGCCCCGGTTGGCGGCTCCGGCGATTCCCGACTGGCAAACCCCCGGTCCGTCATTGTCGCCCGACCAGACGGCGGCGGCGGATGTGCTGAAACAGAGTGTCGGCTCCGGTTTCGCCGTGTTCCTGCTGGAAGGCGTCACCGGGTCGGGCAAGACCGAGGTTTATTTCGAGGCGGTGGTCGAAGCATTGTCGCAAGGGCGGCAAATTCTGGTGCTGCTGCCGGAAATCGCCCTGTCGGCGCAATGGCTGGAACGCTTCGCCCAGCGCTTCGGCGTCGAGCCGGTGCAGTGGCATTCGGAACTGGGCGATTCCCAGCGGCGCGAGACCTGGCGGGCGGTGGCCAACGGTTCGGCCAAGGTGGTGGTGGGGGCGCGTTCGGCGCTGTTCCTGGCCTTCCCGGAGCTGGGGCTGATCGTCGTCGATGAAGAGCACGACGGCTCGTTCAAGCAGGAGGAGGGTGTCGTCTACCATGCCCGCGACATGGCGGTCGTGCGGGCGCGGGCCGGGAGCATTCCGATCATTCTGGCCTCGGCGACGCCATCGCTGGAGACTCAGGCCAATGTCCAGGCCGGGCGCTATCGCCGCCTGCATCTGCCAACCCGTCACGGCGGCGCCGAGATGCCGTCGCTGGAACTGGTGGACATGCGGCGCAACGCGCCTGCCCGCCAGTCCTGGCTGTCTCCCCCGTTGTTCAAGGCGATGGAGGAGACCCTAGCGGCAGGGGAGCAGGTCATGCTGTTCCTTAACCGGCGCGGCTATGCGCCGCTGACCCTGTGCCGCGCCTGCGGTTATCGCCTGCAATGCCCGCATTGCACCGCTTGGCTGGTCGAGCATCGCCATGCGGCGCGGCTGCAATGCCATCACTGCGGCTATATCTCGCCGCGCCCGGAGTCCTGTCCAAGCTGCGAGGCCAAGGACAGCTTTGCTCCCTGCGGCCCCGGCGTCGAGCGTCTGGCCGAGGAGGTGGCGGCGAAGTTCCCCAATGCCCGCACCGCCATCATGGCCAGCGACATGCTAAGCGGACCGCGCGCCGCCGCCGATTTGGTCGAGCGGATGACCCGGCGCGAGATCGATTTGCTGGTCGGAACGCAAGTCGTCGCCAAGGGCCACCATTTCCCCTTGCTGACGCTGGTGGGGGTGGTCGATGCCGATCTTGGCTTGGCCGGCGGCGATCTGCGGGCCGCCGAACGAACGTTCCAGTTGCTGTCGCAAGTGGCGGGTCGCGCCGGACGAGCCGCGCATCCGGGGCGTGTGCTGTTGCAGACCTATCAACCCGACGACAAAGTCATGGCCGCGCTGGTGTCGGGCGACGCCGACGCCTTTTATGCCGCCGAGGCCGACGACCGCCGCGTCACCGGCATGCCGCCGTTCGGTAAACTGGCGGCGCTGATCGTCTCTGGCGTCGATCCGTCCGTGGTCGACAAGGTGGCGGCGCAACTGGCCCGTGTTGCCCCAAGGACGGCGGAAATAGAGGTATTGGGACCGGCCCCGGCCCCCTTGGCGCTGCTGCGCGGCCGCCATCGCCGCCGGCTGCTGCTGAAAACCTCACGCAAGGTTGCGGTGCAAACGGTGCTGCGCCACTGGCTTGGGCAGGTATGCCCTCCGGCGAGCGTGCGTATCCAGATCGACATCGACCCCTACTCTTTTGTCTAAGGCATAAGGAAAAAGGGGCACTTCGTCAGGGCTTTCGCTGCCGAGTCGGCTTGCAACGTCTCACTCGATATGCTAGTTAACCCACGCGCTGTGAGGGCTGTTGTTCGCCAGTGCTAATTTTTTGAGCAATATCAATACGTTTCCCACTGCCTCGTAAGTTCGTTCCGGCCCTTCTGTAAGGACTGTCCACGTGTCATCCGAAGCCACTGGCGCGATCGCCGAACGTTACTCTGCCGCCCTGTTTGAGCTTGCCGAGCAGTCTTCTGCTCTGGACAGCGTCGCGGGCGACCTTAAAACCCTCAAGGCTCTGATTGCCGAGAGCGATGACCTGCGCCGTTTGCTGCGCAGCCCCGTTCTCAGCCGTGCCGACCAGCAAAAGGCTATCGATGCCTTGGCTGCGAAGGCCGAGTTCAGTGGCCTCACCAAGAATTTTCTCGGACTTGTGGCGAAGAACCGCCGTCTGTTCGCGATCGGGGGTATCTCCGAAGCTTATCTGAACCGTCTCGCCGCCAAGCGTGGTGAAGTCACGGCTCAGGTCGCCTCGGCGGTGCCGCTCAACGAGACCCAGGTCGGCGCCATCGGCGCCGCTCTGAAGACGGTCGTTGGCAGCAACGTCACGCTCGATGTGACCATCGATCCCAGCCTCCTCGGCGGCTTGGTGGTCAAGGTCGGTTCGCGCATGGTTGACGGCTCGCTTAAGACCAAGCTGCAACACTTACAGCTCGCTATGAAAGGGGTCGGGTGATGGAAATCCGCGCTGCGGAAATCTCCGCTATCCTTAAGGAACAGATCGCCAATTTTGGCACCGAGGCGGAAGTCGCCGAGGTTGGCCAGGTGCTCTCAGTCGGTGATGGTATCGCCCGCGTCTATGGCCTGGACAAAGTCCAGTCCGGTGAAATGGTCGAATTCCCCGGCGGCATCAAGGGCATGGCGCTGAACCTCGAAACCGACAATGTCGGTGTCGTGATTTTCGGCGATGACCGTACCATCAAGGAAGGCGACACGGTCAAGCGGACCGGCGCCATCGTGGAAGTTCCGGTCGGCAAGGGTCTGCTGGGTCGCGTCGTCGACGCCCTGGGCAACCCGATTGACGGCAAGGGCCCGATCGTCGCCGAGAAGCTGTCTCGCGTGGACGTCAAGGCCCCCGGCATCATCCCGCGTAAGTCGGTGCACGAGCCGATGTCGACCGGTATCAAGGCCATCGACGCCTTGATCCCCATCGGCCGCGGCCAGCGCGAGCTGGTCATCGGTGATCGTCAGACCGGCAAGACCGCGATCCTGATCGACACCATCATCAATCAGAAGCGCCTCAACGCCGGCACCGACGAATCGCAGAAGCTTTATTGCATCTACGTCGCCATCGGCCAGAAGCGCTCCACCGTCGCCCAGTTGGTCAAGACCCTGACCGACAACGGCGCGATGGAATACACCATCATCGTCGCCGCGACGGCTTCCGAGCCGGCGCCGCTGCAGTTCCTGGCTCCCTATGCCGGCTGCGCCATGGGCGAATATTTCCGCGACAACGGCATGCATGCCCTGATCGTCTATGATGATCTGTCCAAGCAGGCCGTGTCCTACCGTCAGATGTCCCTGTTGCTGCGTCGCCCGCCGGGCCGCGAAGCTTATCCGGGCGATGTGTTCTACCTGCACTCACGTCTGCTGGAACGCGCCGCCAAGATGGGCGATGCCGCCGGTAACGGCTCGCTGACCGCTCTGCCGGTCATCGAAACCCAAGGCAACGACGTGTCGGCCTTCATTCCGACCAACGTGATTTCGATCACCGACGGTCAGATC
The DNA here is from genome assembly GCA_035297005.1 of Patescibacteria group bacterium. Taxonomy (GTDB): domain Bacteria; phylum Pseudomonadota; class Alphaproteobacteria; order Rhodospirillales; family Magnetospirillaceae; genus DATGZW01. The sequence goes on along the minus strand of DATGZW010000533.1, from coordinate 9,690 downwards.
TTCCTTGAGACCGAGCTGTTCTACAAGGGCATCCGCCCCGCCGTGAACGTCGGTCTGTCGGTGTCGCGCGTCGGCTCCGCCGCCCAGATCAAGGCGATGAAGCAGGTTGCCGGCTCGATCAAACTGGAACTCGCCCAGTACCGTGAAATGGCGGCCTTCGCTCAGTTCGCTTCGGATCTCGATCCGGCGACCCAGCAGCTGCTGAACCGCGGTGCGCGCTTGACCGAATTGCTGAAGCAGGCCCAGTTCTCGCCGATGTCGACGGAGGAGGAGGTCATCTCCATCTACGCCGGTGTCCGCGGTTACCTGGATAAGTTGCCCGTCGGCGATGTCGGTCGTTTCGAGAAGTCTCTGCTCAGCGAGATTCGGGTCAAGCACCCGGAAATTCTGACGGCGATCGTGACCGAAAAGGCGATCTCCAAGGGCACCGAGGAAAAGCTCAAAGCCGTCCTCGACGCTTTCACCAAGACCTTCGCCTAAGCCGGGGACGCCAGTCCGATGCCCAGCCTCAAGGACCTAAGGCTACGGATCAATAGCGTCAAATCGACGCGAAAGATCACGTCGGCCATGAAGATGGTCGCGGCGTCAAAGCTGCGCCGCGCTCAATCTTCGGCCGAGTCCGCTCGCCCTTATGCCGCACGCATGGAACGCATGCTCGGCGCCCTGGCCGGTAGTCTTGCCGGCCAGGCGGGGGCTCCCAAGATGCTGTCTGGGACTGGAAAGGACGACGTCCAATTGGTCGTCGTCGCCACCTCGGACCGCGGCTTGTGCGGCGGTTTCAACGGCACGATCGTGCGCGCCACCCGTCTGATGGTGAACGACCTGCTGCGACAGGGCAAAACGGTTAAGCTGATCACCGTGGGCCGTAAGGGCCGCGACCAGCTGCGCCGCGAGTTCGGGTCGTTGTTCGTCGAGACCTATGACGGGATTGGCAAGCGCGGCGTGACCTTCGCCGAAGCCAACACCATCGCCAACAAAATCAGCGCGCTGTTCGACGAAGGCGCGTTCGATGTCTGCACGATCATCTACAACCGCTTCCAGTCGGCCATCTCCCAGGTGGTGACCCGCTTGCAGTTGGTGCCGTTCCCGGTGCCGGAACTGACGGCGGAGGTCGATGGTGGCGCCAACGCGCTCTATGAATTCGAGCCTTCCGAGGAATCGATTCTGGCCGAGCTGCTGCCGCGCAATCTGGCGGTCCAGGTGTTTCGTGCGCTCCTCGAAAGCGGTGCTTCCGAGCAGGGCGCGCGTATGACGGCCATGGACAATGCGACGCGGAATGCGGGCGACATGCTGAATAGCTTGACGATCCGCTACAACCGTAGCCGCCAGGCCCAGATCACCAAAGAACTCATCGAAATCATCTCCGGCGCCGAAGCGCTGTGACGGTCAATTAGGAGCCCGCTCTTATGACGAAGAACAATGTCGGCACCATTACCCAGGTCATGGGTGCTGTCGTGGACGTTCGCTTCGAAGGTGAACTGCCTGCCATTCTCTCGGCGCTGCACACCGAGAACCAGGGCAAAATCCTGGTGCTTGAGGTTGCTCAGCATCTTGGCGAAAAGTCGGTTCGTACTATCGCCATGGACTCCTCCGAGGGTCTGACCCGCGGCCAGGCCGTGACCAACACCGGATCGCCGATCCAGGTGCCGGTCGGTCCCGAGACCCTGGGCCGTATCATCAACGTCATCGGCGAGCCGATTGACGAGCGTGGTCCGATTGGCGCCAAGAAGACCCTGTCGATCCACCAGAAGGCTCCCGAGTTCATCGAGCAGTCGACGGACACGGAAATCCTGGTCACCGGCATCAAGGTCATCGATCTTCTGGCTCCCTACTCCAAGGGCGGCAAGATCGGCCTGTTCGGCGGCGCCGGCGTGGGCAAGACGGTGTTGATCATGGAATTGATCAACAACATCGCCAAGGCGCATGGTGGTTATTCGGTGTTCGCCGGTGTCGGTGAGCGTACCCGTGAGGGTAACGATCTCTATCACGAAATGATCGAGTCGGGCGTTATCAAGCTGGACGGTCCGGGGTCCAAGGTGGCTCTGGTGTACGGCCAGATGAACGAGCCCCCGGGCGCCCGCGCCCGCGTCGCGTTGTCCGGCCTGACCTTGGCCGAGTACTTCCGCGACGAAGAAGGCCAGGACGTGCTGTTCTTCGTGGATAACATCTTCCGCTTCACTCAGGCGGGTTCGGAAGTGTCGGCGCTGCTCGGCCGTATCCCTTCGGCGGTGGGCTATCAGCCGACGCTCGCCACCGAAATGGGCAACATGCAGGAGCGCATCACGTCGACGAAGAAGGGTTCGATCACCTCCGTGCAGGCCATTTACGTGCCCGCCGACGATTTGACCGATCCGGCTCCGGCGACGTCGTTCGCCCACTTGGACGCTACCACCGTGCTGAACCGCGCCATCGCCGAGCTGGGCATTTACCCGGCCGTCGATCCGCTGGACTCCAGCTCGCGCGTGCTCGACCCCAAGGTTGTCGGCGAAGAGCATTATCAGGTTGCCCGTGACGTGCAGCGTATCCTGCAGACCTACAAGTCTCTGCAGGACATCATTGCCATTCTGGGCATGGATGAGCTTTCGGAAGAGGACAAGCAGGTCGTTTCGCGCGCCCGCAAAATCCAGCGCTTCCTGTCGCAGCCGTTCCACGTCGCCGAAGTGTTCACTGGCAGCCCCGGTAAGCTGGTTTCGCTCGAAGACACCGTGAAGGGCTTCAAGGGCATCGTGGCCGGCGAGTACGATCACCTGCCGGAAGCTTCGTTCTACATGGTCGGCGCGATCGAGGAAGTTCTCGAGAAGGCCAAGAAGATGGCCGCTGAAGCGGCCTGAACCAGGACAAGGTGAACCATGGCTGAGACGACTGAATTCGAGCTGGTTTCGCCCGAGCGTCTGATGTTCTCCGCACCCGCCGAGATGGTGGTTGTTCCGGGTTCTGAAGGCGACTTTGGCGCCATGCCTCGGCATGCGCCGATGCTGACCGCGCTGCGTCCCGGCGTCATCGACGTCTACCAGGACGGCAAGATCAGTGATCGTATCTTCGTCGCCGGTGGCTTTGCCGAGGTGACCGAGACCCGTCTGACTGTGTTGGCCGAGGAAGCCGTCAAGGTCTCCGAGATCAAGCAGGACGACGTCTCTGTCCGCATCAAAGCCGCCGAACAGGCGGTCGAAGATGCCGACAGCGAGTTGGCCCGCAAGGGTGCTCAGCAGGCGTTGGGTGTTGCCCGCGCCATGCAGGCGGCCCTGGACCAGCGTGTTACGCATTAAGGACTCCGCCGAAAGGTGAGGTTACGAGGAAGGCCGGCGATATCCTCGCCGGCCTTTTTCAGTTTTGGTCAGACGGCCGCTTGCACCGGCGCGGCGAGGCTCCGATATATTCCCGCGCGCCGATGCCAAGCGGCCCCCAACGAACAGGTGAACCCGGATGCCACGCTGGACGCCAGACGACATTCATTGGGATCGCTTCGATCCGTCGCGGTTGGCTCCCGACCTGCTGCAACTGGTCAAAGCGGCGGCGCTGACCGAAGCCAATGCCGCCCGCTATACCCAATATCTGAACAACGTGTTTCACGACGACGCCGATTTGGCGGTCAGTCTGGCGGAATGGCGTCTGGAGGAAGAGCAGCACGGCCATATCCTTGGGCGTTACGCCGAAATGGCCGACCCGACTTATCATTTCGCCCCGACCTTCAAAGCCTTCATCGAAGGGTATGTCATCCCCATCGATGTCGACCAGTCGATCCGCGGCTCGCGCGTGGGGGAATTGCTGGCCCGCTGCATCGTCGAGACCGGGACCAGTTCCTTCTACTCGGCCCTGGCCGAGGCGACAGAGGAACCGGTGTTGATGGAGATCGCCAAGCGCATCGCCGCTGATGAGTTCCGCCACTACCGCACCTTTCTCGACGGCATCAAGAAGTACCAGCCAGCGGAACGGGTCTCGTTGCTCAGCCGCATCAAGGTGACCGTCGGACGGGTGCGGGAATCCGAGGACGACGAACTGGCCTTCGCCTATCATTGCGCCAATGACCAGCCGGGCATCGCCTATGATCATGCCCGCTGCAACGCCGCCTATGCGACGCGGGCCTATCGCATCTATCGGGCGCACCATGCCGAGCGGGCGGTGGGGATGATCTTCAAGGCCACCGGCCTGGCCCCGCAAGGCTGGCTGGCGCGTCGGGTCGCCGGTTGGGCGTGGAAGCGGATGCAGGCGCGGGCGGTGGCCTAAGCCAGGGGGCTAGGCCGAACTCCATCATTTCGGAGAACACACCGCGCGAGGTGACGTTCTGATCGTCGGGTTGAGAAGGTCCGCGTCTGTCTGGCGTCGCAGGGTTGCAGAAGATCGCGCAACCAAGCAGTCGGCGACGTCTTCAGGCGCGTCTGCATCAAATCATGGCTGAGGAACGGCTTGGTGCCATCGATTTTTCAAAGCTCGCGATAGAAATTGTCGGCGTGGGGTTCGCTTACGTGGTCCCTCCCTCAAGGCGGCGGGCCAGCGGGGTGAATTCGGCGACCACGGCGCGATAGAGGTTGCGCTTAAACGGCACGATCAACTCGACCAACTCGTCGAAGCGCACCCAGCGCCATTCGTCGAATTCGGGATGTGCGGTGTGGATGTTGATGTCGGAATCGCTGCCGGTGAAGCGCAGGGCGAACCATTTCTGCTTCTGCCCGCGATAGCGGCCCTTCCACACCTTGCCGACCAGTTCAGTGGGCAGGTCGTAGGTCAGCCAGTCGGCGCTGGCGGCGATGATCTCGGCCTTGTTGGTGCCGATTTCCTCTTCCAACTCGCGCAGGGCAGCGATTTCCGGAGTTTCACCGTCGTCGATGCCGCCTTGCGGCATCTGCCACGCCTCGGCCTGGGTGTCGATGCGCTTGGCGGCGAAGACCAGGCCCTGGGGGTTGAACACCACCAATCCGACGCCGTGACGATAGGGAAGCGAGGCGATGTCGAGGTGTTTGGTCATCATGAGGCTCGTCGGATCGAGAGGAAAAGGGGCGGTGGTTAGGGCTGGCTATGCACCACGGCGCTGACCGGGGCGAGGACCAAGCCCTTTTGCGGGAAGGTGGCGGTCCACGCCAGCAGCCGTTCGAACGACACCGGGCGCGGCGAGATATAGGCGATGGCGCTGCCGTCGCGTTGGGCGGCGGCCAACAGGCGGCCCAGACGGGCGTCGATGGCGGCGCGGAAGGGTGTCTCATCGGCGATCAGGGTGACCGAGCCAGAGGCGGGGACGTCGGATTCGGCGACCCCGACCAAGCCGTCGCCTACAAACAGCAGGCCACGATTGCGCAGGGCGTGCAGCAGCGGCACCCATTGCTCGCTGGCCACCACCGGTGAGCGCAGCGCCCCGGCGACGCCGACATAGCTGGTGGTCTTGCCCAGGATGGCCTCCAGCGCCTTGATGGCGTCGGCAGGGCTTTGGTGCGACAGCAGCGAGAGCGGCCCGGCATCACGCATGGGGAAGTTGGGCGGCTCCATCGGCAAATCGATCAGCACCTCATGACCGCTGGCGCGGGCGCGCTTGATCCAGTTGTCCAGATTGCCGGTATAGGGGCTGAAGGACAGGCTGACCTCGGGCGGCAGCTTGGTGATCGCCGCTTCGGTGGCTTCCTTGGACAGCCCTAGCCCGACCACCACCACGCCGATGCGCGGTTGCGTCTTGTCGCCGTCGAAGGGACGGGCATAGGCGACACGCGGTTCTTTGCCGCCGGCGATGATCGGCAGCGGGCCGTTGGCGGTGCTGCGGACAAGATCGGGCAGCGGCGCGGTGCCCATCAGCGCCTTAAGGTCGTCGCGCGGCGGCAGCAGGGCAAAGGACGGCGGCGCCAGCGGCTCGCCGCCGGGGGGCACCAAGGGCTCGGACATGGCTGGCGGCGGCGGTGGGCTGGTCACCGTCGGGCCGGCAGTCGGAGCGCCCGACGTGGGGGCCGCGGCGTCGGGCTTCGGCGCTTCGCTGCTGGGGATTTCGGAGGCGGCGGGCGGTGCCGGCGGTTTGGGCTCGGCGACCGGTCCCATCGACATCTTGATATCGGGATCATTGGCCGGCGGCGGCGGACGGATCAGCGAAGCGCTGGGTTTCTCCGGGCCGGGGCGCGGCGGCATCGGCATTTCGACGCGCGGCGCGGTGGTGATGGAGTCGAGCAACTCCATCGGCGTTTCGCCAGTGGCGATATACCAACCGGCGGCAGCCAAAGCGAACAGGGTAAAGGGAACGACGACGCCGTTGACGAGAATACGCATCCACGCCCCCCCACCAGCCGGTCGGCCAGAGGGACCAAGACGGTCGGTGGGGGAGAGGGATAGCTTCATGGTGTCGTCGCCTGGATCGGTCTACTTGGCACCCTTGTCCTTATCCTTATAGAGCGACAAGCCGTGCAGCAGATCGATGGCGCGGGCCAACTGATAGTCGCTGGCCGGCTCGCCCATCTTGACCGAATCGGCCGGGTTGGCGGCGGGAGTCGCGGCGGCGCCGGGCACGGCGGGAGCCGTCTTGCCATCGGGAGCGGGAGCGGGCGCAGCCGGTGCGGCGGGAGTGGCTTCCGGCTTGGCCGGTTGCGCGTCCTTGGGCAGGGTGTCGTTGCGCAAAGCGCCGCGCAGAGAAGCCTCGCTGCGGGTGTGTTCCGCCGACGCCTGTCCAACCGTCTCGACCTTGGCCGGCGAGACCTTGATGTCCGGCTCGATACCGACCGCCTGGATCGAACGGCCCGACGGCGTGTAGTAACGCGCCGTGGTCAGACGCATGGCGCCATGGCCGGGCAGGGGGATGATGGTCTGCACGGAGCCCTTGCCGAACGACTTAGTGCCCAGAAGGATGGCGCGACGATGATCCTGCAACGCTCCGGCGACGATCTCGGAAGCCGAGGCGGAACCGTCGTTGATCAGTACCACCATCGGCAGGCCGTCGGTCAGATCCTTGCCATGGGCGTTGAAGCGCTGGGTATCCTCGGGGTGACGCGAGCGGGTCGAAACGATTTCGCCCTTGTCGAGGAAGTCGCCGGACACCGCAACCGCCTGATCCAGCAGGCCGCCGGGGTTGTTGCGCAAATCAAGGACATAGCCCTGCAAATTGCCGTTTGATTCCTTCTTCAGGGACTCGATGGCCTTGCGCAGGTTGGTGTCGGTCGATTCGACGAACTGGCTGATGCGGATATAGCCGACATTGTCTTCCAGCTTGGACTTCACCGTCTGGATCTTGATGACGGCGCGGCTGAGGGTGACGTCGAACGGCGCTTGGCCTTCGCGGCGGATGGTCAGACGGATGTCGGTGTTGACCAGACCACGCATGCGGTCGACGGCGTCGTTCAGCGACAGGCCCTGGACCGCTTCGCCGTCCAAATGGGTGATGAAGTCGTTGGGCTGCAACCCAGCCTTGGCGGCGGGGGTGTCGTCGATCGGCGAAATCACCTTGACCCAGCCGTTCTCCATGGTGACTTCAATGCCCAGACCGCCGAACTCGCCTTTGGTCTGAACCTGCATGTCGCGGAAGCTCTTGGCATTCAGATAGCCTGAATGCGGGTCGAGCGAGGTCAGCATGCCGTTCAGCGCGGCTTCGATCAGCTCTTCATCGCTGACGGGCTCGACATATTCGCTGCGCACGCGCTCGAATACGTCGCCGAACAGCGCCAGCATCCGATAGGTGTCGGTGTTGGCGGCGGCGGCGGTGTTCTTGCTATCGTCTGCCGCCGCGGGGTTTGACAGCAGAGCCAGCCAAGCGCAGGCACCTGCCGTGATCATGACCTTCCGAATCATCCAGAGACCTTTGTTTTTCGTGCTGTGAGCCAAGGCAACGGGTTTACGGGCTGGCCATTACGGCGCAGCTCGACATAGAGAAGCGGCTTGCCGTCGGATTGTCCCATGACGCCGACGGGTTCGCCAGCCAACAAATGCTGACCAACGGTACTATCGATCCGGGCCATCCCAGCGAGCAGCGTATGATATCCCTCGCCGTGCTCGATGATCAAGAGCAGCCCATAGCCGCGGAACGGGCCAGAGAATACGACCTGTCCATCATAGGGGGCAACAACTTGCCCATTGGGGCGGGTCTCGATGGTGATGCCCTTGGACGGCGCCCCCAGATTGGTGTTCTGGCCGTACTTGACGACGATGCGGCCACGCGCCGGAAACGGCATATCGCCCTGGGCGTTGCTGAACGAGCGGGCGGCAGCCAGATGCTTGGCCGCTTCCTTGACATTGGCGGCTTCCAGGTCGTGGGCGGCCTTGTCGGATTTGGCCTGTGCTTCCTGCGCCACCTGACGGGCGGCTTCTTCGGCTTGCTTGGCGTCGCGGGCGGCGACGATTTCGGCCTCGTGCTTTTCCTTGGCGGCCCGCTGCGCCGTCACGTCCGCCTCGTGCGCGGCGCGGGCAGCGGCGATTTCGGCGTCATGGGCGGCTTTGGCGGCAGCTTTGGCGGCGACGCGTTCGGCTTCGCGGGCGGCGCGTTCGGCGGCGGCGCGTTCGGCGGCTTCGGCTTCGCGGCGCTTGCGGTCCTCTTCCAGGCGAACCATCAAATCGCGCAGATCTTCGGCCTCGCTGGCCATCGAGTGCAATTGCTTTTCGTGCTCGAGGCGCTGTTCCTCGGTTTGCTCCTGCAAGCTTTCCTTGCGGTCGTACAGCGCCGCCAGACGGCGGTGCTCAGTGTCGAGTTTCAGCGTGGTGTTGGAGATCTTCGCCTTCTGGCGGGCGATGTCGTCGCGCAACGACGACAAATTATCGAGTTCGCCGCGCAACGCCTTGGCCGAGTCTCGAATTTTCGGCACTACATTGCGCAGCAGGATAGCGCTGCGCACGGTGTCGGCGGGCGATGTCGGCTGGGCGATCAGCGCTTCGGACGGCCGAAAGGCCAGCCGCTGCAGGGCCGTGAGCACGCCGTTCAACTGCTGCCGCTTCAAGTCGAGGGCCGCCATCTTCTCTTTTTCCAGGACGCCAAGGTCGTTGAGCTGTAATTCCAGCTCGGACAAGGTTTCCTCATGTTCCTGCACCGCGCGGGCGGCGCCGACCATGTCGCTTTTGATCGTCGCCATCTCCTTGACCAGAGCGGCGGCTTTTTGCTTGATCTGCTCATGTTCCGCCTCGCCCTTCTTCAGCGCGCTCTCAAGTTCCTTGAGGCGGCGGTCGGGGCTGGGCGGCGGGTCGGCGGCGTGGGCGCCGCCAACCGTCAGGGCCGAAAGCAGCGCCGCCACCAGGGCGGCGCGCCATAGGATCGGTTTAGGCCGTGACACGGGAAGACGCAGCAGTCTGCCCAGCTTTGGCATCGATCAGCAAGGACTGGCCGGTCATCTCCCCCGGTTGCGGCAGGCCCAGCAGGGACAGCAGCGTCGGCGCCACATCGGCCAAACGTCCGTCGCGCAAAGCCGTCACCGTGGCCGGGCCATCGACCAGCACCACCGGTACCTTGCCGATGGTGTGGGCGGTATAGGGCTCGTGGGTGACTTGATCGCGCATCAGTTCGGCGTTGCCGTGATCGGCGGTCACCAGCATGACGCCGCCGGCCTTGGTCACCGCTTCGCGCAGGCGGCCCAGGCAGGCATCGATGGTCTGCGCGGCGGCGATCGCGGCTTCCAGGATGCCGGTGTGGCCGACCATGTCGCCATTGGCATAGTTGACGACGATGAAGTCGTACTTGCCCAGGCCGATGGCTTCGACCAGCCGGTTGGTGACCTCGGGGGCCGACATTTCCGGCTGCAGGTCATA
>DATGZW010000532.1:0-8477 GCA_035297005.1 Patescibacteria group bacterium | reverse complement strand
GAACCCTCCCATGCGGGGCATGTTGAGGTCTAGCATGATGAGATAAGGCTGGGACAGCTTCTCTTTGCCGTTCTCACCACGCAGGATTTCCAGAGCCTCGACACCGTCTATGGCCTCGACGATCGGATTGGCGATTTTCAGGTCGCGGAAGGCGCGCTTGACCGCCTTAACGTCGATCTCGTCATCCTCGATCAGTAGAATGTTCACGGCGCCCATCTCCTAAATCCCTTCCAGAGCTCTGTTAAAGAGTGGTGCGATGGACGTTGAGCATCTTTGATGCTTCCGGCACCGATGTTTCCTCACGATACCCAAGCTGCCGATGTTGGCCAATCAATATGGTCCACCGGCGCTTAACTTGGTTGAAAAGGGTTAAAAGGTTGAAGAAGGGTTGAGGCTGTGGATGGATCCGGGAGTCGGGCGGCAGGCTTGGGATCAGGGGATTCGAAGCGCGAGTCGGACTTCCTGGGAGCCGCGACCCAGGCTTCCTGTGCGGGGTGGATTTGGCGGGAGCATTGGGCTGCCGCGACCCAGGCTCCCGGTCGGAACGGCGAAACGCGAGCCATCCTCCCTCGGACCGCGACCCAGCCTCCCCCAGGGAATCGGCAGTGTTGACGATTTATGGTTGCGATACCATGGCGCAGGATACGCCTTCCGGTGGTCAGTGCGAGCCATCCTCCCCGAGTCGCGCGACCCAGCCTCCCCTTGCGGGCGGGGAGGCGCGAGCCATCCTCCCTGGATTGGTTGCGGCAGGTCTTGGTCTCCGCGCCTGCCGGCCCTGGCGGGTTTGAGCGGGGCCATTGAAACTCTATTCCCGATTTCTTGGAGGCTTCTTCGCGCTTGTCCCCTTTCTCGGCAACGGCAAAGCGCGACTCATTCTCCCTCCCCTGTCCGGCGGTAAGCGCGATCCATACTCCCTCTGCTGGGAGCGCAAGCGCGAGCCAGCCTCCCTGCCGGGGCAGAGGTTGAGCGCGACCGTAACTCCCTGGCCGCGCCGGTCGTGTCACTTGCCGTCCAAGGGGAGTTGGGTCTTCAAGCCCGGCAACGCCGCGCTGCCCCGCCGCCGCCCAGTGGTCGCTTTGGTGACCGCGGGGAGCGGGTTGGGCGGCGCTATCTGCGGGGCTTGTTCGGCTTGCAGGGTTTTTTGCAGATGGTTGGCGCGCTTCATCTCGTTAATGAAGTTGCGGCTCGGAAACAGCAGGTATTTGGCGTCCGAGCGTTTGCGGCCGTCATGCACGGCATCGCAGGTATAGGCGTTGATGACTCCGGCGGTCTTCAATTCGTCGATCGCTTCCTCGACGGCGCGCAGGGCGTCGCGGTGGCGGCTATAATTGCACAGACCACTGTCGCGAATGATGGTGCCGGCCAGGATGTTGTAGCCGGGATCAGTGTAGGAGGCCTGGGTATAACGATGAGTCAGGCGGCGATGCAGCCAGCGGGCAATCGAGGATTTCAGCCCCATCGAGGTTTCGTAATTGAGCTGACGGAAATCCAAGGTCAGGATCCCCTTGGTCACCAAGGGATTGAAGGCTACATAAGCCTTTCCGGCCTCGCCGCGCCCGTCGATGGCGATCACCGGGAACAACGGCGACGACACGAGCTGTTCGCCGGCGGGGCCTTTGACCGTCATGTTGCATTTATTGGCAACGCGGATGGCTTCTTTGATCTCATGGAATGGATAGCCGTGGCCGCGCGCCTCCAGTTCCTTGCGTAACTCATGGAACGAGAACGTTACCCCGGCCATTTCATCGGTGTAGTTGGTGCGCCGCTTTTCGATGGCGATACGGCGCAGGGCGTCTTCGATGACCTGTTCGCGGCGACCGGGGAACACGTCGCGCTCGCCGCCGCCCTTTAGCCGCACACGGGCGGGCGCCAGTTCCAGCGACAAATCCTGGCCATGATAGGTGAATTTGCGGATTTGCGTCGGCAAATAGGGGCGGTTTTTGACGTCGACGGGCTCGCCGCTATCGGGGTCGATAACCAGACCGACCACATATTTTGGCGCAAGATCATAGAATTCGAACGAATTCGTGTATTTGCTGCCGCCAAATATTCCTTCGAAGAGGTCGAGCTGAGCAATCTTTTGCTGAGGAACCGTCACCGGCGCGATAGCAAGAGAAACCGTGCCTTCCGGCTCCGGGGGAATCGGATCTTTTGCCGGGCGGGCAGACATCTATCCCCCTTGACAGGCCAATGATTTTTAACTTTCTGAAGTCAATAGCCAAAGAGAAGGCAAGTCAACAGCAAAGTGCGACCTGCGACTCCGCTGCCGGGTCGCACTTGACGGCCCCATGCAGGGAGCCTGACTCGCGCTTGGCCGCTGCCTGGCAGGGAGGCTGGCTCGCGCTTCCCTGCCCTGCCCCACCCGCTTTGGCGTCCCCAAGTGATCCGACGTCGGATCACTTGCCCAGCAGCAGATCCAGGCTATCGCGCATCGCCATCAGTTTTTGGCGCTCGTCGTCGGTTAGCGGAACGATGTCGGTGTCCAATTCATCGAGATAACCGGCCAGATCGGCGGCGGCTTTGCCCAGACTTTTCAGCACCTGACGCGCCGACAGCATGGCGGGCGGGCGGATGGGCGGCGCGGCGGCGGGTGGTCGGGCATCGTCGGCGGCAGGCGCTTGTAATTGCGCCCGTTCCTGACGTAAGGCGACGACGGATGCGCCGAGCTTCGCGCGCTCCCATAACGCCATTTGAAATTCTGGGTCGGTGGCGGCGATCTCGGCCAAAACCGATTTTGAAATATGACTGTGCCCGGCCAAAAATTCGTCGAGAACCACCGCCGGCAGGGCCAGCAACCCCAGGACGCGGTTTATTTCGGGCTGGCTGCGGCCGATCACAGCAGCCATCTCGCGCTGCGAATAGCCATGCCGCTGTTGCAGTTTTTGCAGCCCGCGCGCTTCTTCGACGGCGTTAAGATCCTGACGCTGCAGGTTTTCGATCAGCGCCAGTTCGGCCAAATCGCCCGACGTGATGATGCCGAGGATACGGGTCTTGCCGAGCATTTGATGCGCCCGCCAACGGCGTTCGCCCGCCACCAGGGTAAAGCGACCGCCCTGCCCTTTCTGCACCAAGATCGGCTGTTTCAGTCCATGCCGTTCGATGGAATCGGCAAGTTCACGCATGCGGGTTTCGTCGAAGCTGCTGCGCGGCTGTTCCGGATTGGGGTCGATGGCATCGACATCGACCTCGATCAAATGCGGCAATTCGCCCGACAATCCGTACAAGGCGGTGGCGGCGGTCTTGCCGGCCTGATTGGCGACGCCCGCCATTCTGCGCTCCAGCTTAGCCATGATGGGCTCCGATCAGTTCCGCCGCGATGGCCCGGTAGACCTCGGCCCCGGCGGCATTGGGTATGGCTTCGATGGTCACGCGTCCCGCTGCCGCAGCCTGGGCATAGGCGGTGGCGCGGGGGATCGGCGGGAATACCCTGATTTGGCCGTCATAGACGTCGTGCAGGTCTTGCAGCGTTGCCACATCCTGCGAGTTCCGCTTGGTGAACAGCGTCGGCAGGATGCCGCAGATGCGCAAATCCGGATTGCCGCGCCGCTTGACCTTCTCAAGATGTTTAAGCAATTGGGGAATACCCATCGCCGAATGGACTTCGGTCTGACAGGGCACCAGGATTTCGGTCGCGGCCATCAAAGCATTGACGGTAAGAAGGCCTAGATGCGGCGGGCAGTCGATGACGATGAAGGCATAACCGGCTTTGATCGAGTCCAACTGTTCGCGCAGAATGAACTGTCCGCCCATTTCGCTGATAAGCTCGACATCGGCATCGGTCAGTCGAATGCTTGACGGCGCGATCGAAAGCGGCACGTCGTCGCTGACCGGCACGATAATGTCGGCCAGTGTCCGTCCGCCGAGCAAGGCATGATACAGCGTCGCTTCGGCGTCTTCCAGCGCAGCCGGATCCAAACCCATATGGGTGGTGGCATTGGCTTGCGGGTCCAGATCGATGATGAGCGTGGCAAAGCCTGCCTTGGCCAGGGCATAGGCGACATTGACCGCTGTCGCGGTCTTGCCGACGCCGCCTTTCTGATTGGCGATGGCGATGATGCGGGTCGAACCGGGAACGGCGGCGGGACCGGGCGGGGCAGGGAGCTTGGCTCGCGCTTTGGTCAGAAACACGGCAACGATGCCAGGGATCGATTTGGCTCCGTTCTCCCATTTCGACACCATGGCACCGTCATAGCTGCGGTCGAGTCCCCGATTGAGATGCTCGGCAAATTCCTGCTGCGTCTCGCCTCGCGTATTGCGAAGCTCTTTCAAGGCGACAGATGTCATATCGGCGGAACCGCTGGCCATATTCTACCCATTTCGTCGGGGTGATTTCTCCAGCATATTTCCGTCAGCTTGATGGTTATGTCAAGTCCGACCATTGTCATACTTGATGTAAATATCAAGCCCAAGTGATCCGACGTCGGATCACCTGAGGAGGCCGGGCAGGGGAGTTTCCCTTACCCTTCGGTGAGGCCGCGGAACTGGTGGCTGGCGACGATGAGGGTGGCCAGGTCGAGTTTTCCGGCGGCTTTCAGTTCGCCCAGCAATTGGTCGGCGCGGTCGACCGCCGGGCGGCGGTTGTCGATCCAGGCGGTCAGGCCGTCTTCGACCGGCAGCTCGCCGGCGGAGGCGGCGACGCTGGCGGTCAGGGCGGCCTGACGGGTGTACAGGTCGTCGATGATAGCGTCGGCGGCCAGTTTCTGCCAGTGATTGCCCCCGGCCATGCGTTCGGCGGCGGCGCGCAGCCAGCCCAGGCCGAAGCGGGTGCCGACGAGGAAATAGGTGCGTCCGACCGCCTCGATGGGGCGCTTGATGCGGGCGGCGATGCCCGAGATGTCGTTGGCCGAGACCAGCACGATCAAGCCCGCCACCCGTTGGGCCAGGGCGTCGGGCACCCCTTGGGCGCGGTAGTCCTCGGCGCGGGCGGCCAGCAACGCCGCCGTGTCGGGCGGCAAGACCTGCTCGATCTGGGCGCGCACGGCGGCGATGCCGGGTTCCAGCTCGGCCCTCAGCCGCCCGATATCGAGCGGACGCGGGGCATGCGACAGCACCCAGCCGATGCCGCGCTCGATCAGGCGGTTGGCCTCGATGAACATCGCCGTCTGGGCGGCGGCGGGGACGATGGTGTCGAGCGCCTCGATGGCGTCCCACACCTCACGCAAGGCAAAGGCGTCGCGCACGATCAGATAGGCCCGCGCCACCTCGGACGGCGAGGTGCCGGTGCGTTCCATGATGCGGGCGACGATGCTGCCGCCGATGCGGTTGACCATGCTGTTGGTGGCCACGGTGGCGATGATGTCGCGCTTCAGCCGATGCCGGCTCATGCGCTCGCGCCAGACCGGGCTGTGCAGGGCGGTGGGGAAATAGCGTTCCAGTTCGTCGAGCAGCAAGGGATCGTCGGGCAGGTCCGATTCCAGGATCGAGTCGTACAGCCACAGCTTGCCATAGGCCAGCAGCACGGCGATTTCCGGGCGGGTCAACCCTTGCCCGCCATGGGCGCGGCGCGCCAGTTCGTCGTCGGTGGGCAGGAACTCGACGACGCGGTCGAGCCGTCCGGCCCGCTCCAGCAGGCGCATGAAACGGTCCTGCTGGTCGAGCATCGCCGGGGCCTGCGCCTCGAAGATCGAGATCGCCTGGGTTTGCAAATAGTTGTCGCGCAGCACCAGGGCGCCGACCTCGTCGGTCATGCCGGACAGCACCTCGTTGCGCTGTTTGACCGTCAGATCGCCCTCGGCCACGCTGGCGTCGAGCAGGATCTTGATGTTGACCTCGTGATCCGAGGTATCGACGCCCGCCGAATTGTCGATGGCGTCGCTGTTCAGCCGCAGCCCGGCCAGGGCGGCTTCGATGCGGCCGCGCTGGGTCATGCCCAGATTGGCGCCCTCGCCGACGACCTTGCAGCGCAACTCGCGGCCATCGACGCGCAGGGCGTCATTGGCGCGGTCGCCGACCTCCAGATTGGTCTCGGAGCTGGCTTTGACATAGGTGCCGATGCCGCCGAACCACAACAGATCGACGGGGGCTGTGACCAGCAGGCGGATCAGCTCGGCCGGGGTCAGGCGGTCGGTTTCCAGATTGAACCGCTCGCGGATTTGCGGCGACAGGTTGAGGATCTTGGCCTCGCGCGGGAACACCCCGCCGCCCGCCGAAATCTTCGCCGCATCGTAATCGGCCCAACTGGAGCGGGGCAGCGCGAACAGCCGCGCCCGCTCGTCGAAGGAGGCGTCGGGGTCGGGATCGGGATCGAGAAAGATGTGGCGGTGGTCGAAGGCGGCGAGCAGACGGATATGGCGCGAGCGCAGCATGCCGTTGCCGAAGACGTCGCCCGACATGTCGCCGATGCCGACCACGCTGACATCTTGGGTCTGCACGTCGCGGCCCAGTTCGCGGAAGTGGCGCTTGACCGATTCCCAGGCGCCGCGCGCGGTGATGCCCATGACCTTGTGGTCATAGCCGCGGCTGCCGCCCGAGGCGAAGGCGTCGCCCAGCCAGAAGCCGTATTCGCCCGACACCCCGTTGGCGATGTCCGAGAACGTCGCCGTGCCCTTATCGGCGGCGACCACCAGATAAGGATCGTCGCCGTCGCGCCGCACCACCTGCGGCGGCGGCACCACTTGGCCGCCCGACAGGCTGTCGGTGACGTCGAGCAGGCCGCGCATCAGGGTCTGGTAACAGGCGATGCCCTCGGCCAGCAGCGCCTCGCGCCCGCCGCTCTGCGGCGGATGCTTGACGACGAAGCCGCCCTTCGAGCCGACCGGCACGATGACGGCGTTCTTGACCATCTGCGCCTTCATCAGCCCGAGGATCTCGGTGCGGAAATCTTCCGGGCGGTCCGACCAGCGGATACCGCCGCGCGCCACCCGGCCGCCGCGCAGATGGATGCCTTCGGTGCGCGGCGCATGCACGAACACCTCGACCATCGGGCGCGGCAGCGGCAGGCCGAGCACCCGCCGGCTGTCCAGCTTCAGCGACAGATAGCCCTTGGGCCGCCCGTCGGGGCCGGTCTGGAAATAATTGGTGCGCAGGGTGCATTCGACCAGATTGAGGAAGCGGCGCAGGATACGGTCTTCGTCGGCGCTGCTGACCGCTTCCAGCCCGCGTTCGATGGCGGCGAGGATTTCCGCGCCGTCGCCGGGCATATGCGGGTCGAAACGGGTTTCGAACAGGCGGACCAGCAGTTCGGCGATTCGGGGATTGGCCGACAGGCTGCGCTCGACATACGCCTGGCTGAAGGTCGAGCCGGCCTGGCGCAGATATTTGGAATAGGCGCGCAGCACCATCACCTGACGCCAGCGCAGGCCGCCATTGACGACCAGGCGGTTGAAGCCGTCATCCTCGGCCTCGCCCTGCCAGATGGCGCGGAAGGCCTCCTCGAAACCGTCGCGCAGGCGCTCGATGTCGATGGCCGAGCCGTCGGTGGTGGCCATGCTGAAATCGTGAATCCACAGCGGCTGCGCGCCGCCGTCGCGCAGGCAATGCGGCTCCTCGGAGACGACGCGGAAGCCCATATGCTCGAACACCGGCAGCACGTCGGACAGCGGCACCGGCGGGCCGTGGCGGTAGATCTTGAAGCGCGCCTCGCTCTCCGCCGCCTCGATCGGGCGATAGAGATGCAGGGCGACGCCGTCCGCCGCCGCCTCGATGCGCTCGATGTCGAACAAGGCCGTGCGCGGCCCGGCGCTTTCGCTGTAGGAGGCAGGGAAACAGCGGCCCCAGCGGCGGTACAGGGCCAGGCCGCGATCCTCGCCATGCTCCTCGACCAGCGTTTCCTGCAAGCGGTCGATCCACGAACGCGCCGCCTCGGCCAGCCGCTGCTCCAGCGCCAGCGGATCGACCTCGGGCAGAGACCCGGCCTCGGTCTTGACGATCAGATGCAGCCGCGCCAGCGGGCTGTCGGCGACCTGGGTGTACCAGGTGGTGACATGGCCGGCGAAGGCGTCCTCCAGCACCGCCTGGACTTGCAGGCGCAGGCGGGTGTCGTAGCGGTCGCGCGGGATGTAGACCAGGGCCGAGACGAAACGCTCGAACTCGTCGCGGCGCAGGAACACCGCCACCCGCTGGCGCTCCTGCAGGCGCAGGATGGCCAGGGCGATGTCGAACAGCACGCCTTCGTCGGCCTGGAACAGCTCGTCGCGCGGATAGTTCTCCAGGATCGCCTGCAAGGCCCGCCCGTCATGGCTGTTGGGCAGAAACCCGGCGCGCTCGATGATGCGCGAGACCTTGCGCCGCAGCACCGGAATCATCATCGGCGGACGGGTATAGGCGGCGGCGGTGAACAGTCCGACGATGGCATGCATGCCAATCACCTGGCCCATCGCGTCGTAACGCTTGACCCCGACGATGTCCATCGGCACCGGGCGATGCACCGTCGAGACCCGGTCCGCCTTGGCCAGCAGCAACAGATTGGGCCGCCGCAGGAACGCCCCCACCTCCGGCGGCATCGCCGCCAGATCGCGCCCTTCGTCGAACACCCGCAA
>DATGZW010000531.1:0-4083 GCA_035297005.1 Patescibacteria group bacterium | reverse complement strand
TTCCTGGTGGCGTCGCTGCTGATTACCATCGTCGCCAGTGGCTATAGCCTGGCCGATTACGACAAGCTGGTGAAGCCGGCCCTGGTCGGTCCGATCACCGCCTTGCGCACCTGGTCCTTCACCTTTTGCTTCCTGAGCATCGGCCTGACCACTCGCTTCCGCGAACTGGCCCCGGCTGGCGGCAAGCCCTTTATCGCCTTTACCGCCGGCGTGGTAGTGAATGTGATCTTGGGCTTCTTCCTGACCACCGTGGTCTTCGCCTCCTACTGGGAAGGTCTGACCCGGTGAGTTGGTTCCAGCGCGCAGTCAAGACCGCACCGCAGTACGCAAGCTGCCGAGGCTGCGCGCATTTTTCCAACGATCCCTTAGAGATGGAACGCCTGCTCCCCGGCCTTGCCAGCTTTTGCTCCGGCTCGGCCTCGGTGCGGGCGGATGACGGGATTTGCGCTTTGCACGACCGTTATCTGCGAGCCAGCGATCACTGCGACCAGTGGCAAAGCCGCGAAGACTAGGTTCGATAGCCGATGGCCCCAAGCCATCGGCTATCCGCTTTTGCGGCCAAATTAAACATATTTTCAATGATATATTTTTAAATTTAACATTTTGTTTGACACAACTCCGCCGCGATAGCATACATTTCTAGTAGATTGAAGCTATCGAGACGGAGGGCAACATGGATATCGAGGCGGGCGTCGATTTGGTTGGCCTCATCGGCGACAATTTGCGCCGGCTGCGGACTCAGCGCGGCCTGTCGCTGGACCGACTGGCCAAGGCCAGCGGCGTCAGCCGGGCTATGTTGAGCCAGATCGAGTTGGGCCGCAGCGCTCCCACGGTCAGCGTGCTGTGGAAGATCGGCCGCGCTCTCGATCTCAACTTCCTGGCGCTGTTCAAGCAGGCGCAGGCCACCACGGTCCTGCGCAAGGCCGTGGCCAAGACCTTGCAGTCACCGGACCAGACGTTCTCGTGCCGAGCGCTGTTCCCCTTTGATCACCAGCGCAAGGTCGAGTTCTACGAATTGCAGTTGGACTCCGGCGCGACCGCCTTATCCGAGGCGCATGCACCGGGCACGCGGGAAAATCTGGCGGTCAGCCAAGGACAGGTCGAGGTCGAGGTGCATGGGAGGATCCACCACCTGGATCAGGGCGATTCCATTGTCTTCGAGGCCGACCAACCGCATGTCTACCGCAATCCCGGCGACCAAGGCGGTCTCTATTACCTCGTCATGACCTACGCCGAGAGCGTCGGTTAGGCCCAACCCAGCGAGAGAACAACGCCATGCCACGCTTACACTCCGGCCGCCTGACCTTGATCTCCGGTGACATCGACGGCCTGCAAAACTTCACCGACACCCTGTGGCAGCGCCTGCGCCAGGAAGCCGAGGAGGCCTTTGACCGCGCGCCCATGCTGGCGCCGCTGTTCCTGGATTCGATCCTCAACCAGCCGTCCTTCGAGTCTGCGGTGTTCCACCGGGTGGCGGCGCGGCTGAAGAACGATGTGGTGTCGCAGCCGATGATCATCGACGCCTTCAACCGCGCCTCGGCGAACGAACCGGACATTTCGCTGGCCCTGCGTTCCGACATCGCCGCCGTGGTCGAACGCGATCCAGCCTGCGAACGCTTTATCGAACCATTCCTCTATTTCAAAGGCTTTCACGCCATCCAGACCCACCGTTTGGCCTTTTGGCTGTGGAACAATGGCGAACGCGACTTCGCCCTTTACCTGCAAAGCCGCTCGTCCGACGTGTTCCAGACCGACATCCATCCGGCGGCGCGCTTCGGCCACAGCATCTTCCTCGACCATGCCACCGGTTTGGTGGTCGGCGAGACCACGGTCGTCGAGGATGACGTGTCGATCCTGCAAAACGTCACCCTGGGCGGTACCGGCAAGGATGCTGGCGACCGTCACCCGAAAATCCGCCGTGGCGCGATGATCGGAGCCGGGGCGAAGATCCTCGGCAACATCGAGATTGGCGAGCACGCCCGCATCGCCGCCGGATCGGTGGTGCTGCGCCCCGTCGAAGCCTATGCCACCGTCGCCGGCATCCCCGCCAAGACCATCCGCACCGGCGGCCCGGCCGAGCCGTCGCGCCGCATGGATCAAATCCTCAGCGATTTGTCTTACGACTCATTCACCTACACGATCTAACAAGATGAGATGTGGAAACGCTACTTACACCACCAAATCAGTTCCCGTATTTTGCCGCTTATCTTGGAAAATCCTCCAATAAACTGGAGGAAAACACAGCCATCTAGTGCCCAACCATTGCCCGTAAACTAGGGCGGGAGTTAGATCGCCCACATCGAATTTGCCCAGTGGGAGCCATCCACTGGCCGCAATCACGCCTGATCCTCGCGGATGAGGATGAGCCCCCAGACAAGGAGCCGACACCAAATGGCCGAAGATACCGAAGTCCGCCGCACCTTAAGCGAAGCCGCGGCGCGTCAACTGGCCAACGCCACCAAGACCCACGCCCAATGGTCGGGAATCACGCCGCGCTGGCTGGTGTCCTTCCTGCCGTGGGTGCCGGTCGAGGCCGGCATCTATCGTCTAAACCGGGTCAAGGAAGCCACCATCGACGCCTCGACGGCGGTGCAATGCAGCCCGCTCGGCGACGCCGATTTGCCCGAAACCTTCGTCCCCTACGAAGAAGCGCCGCGAGAATATTCACTCAACGCCGTGACCACCGTGCTGGACGTGCAAACCCGCGTCTCCGACCTGTACAGCCACCCGATCGACCAGATCCAAGAGCAGTTGCGCCTGTTGATCGAGCGGGTGAAGGAGAAGCAGGAAAACGAGCTGATCAACAATCCCAGCTACGGCCTATTGCCCAACGCCGCCGCCGGGCAGAAGATCCAGACCCGCACCGGCGCGCCGACGCCTGACGATTTGGACGAGTTGATCTCCAAGGTGTGGAAAGAACCGGCGTTCTTCCTGGCCCATCCCAAAGCCATTGCCGCCTTTGGCCGCGAATGCACCCGTCGCGGCGTGCCGCCGCCCACCGTCAACCTGTTCGGCTCGCCCTTCCTGACCTGGCGCGGCCTGCCGCTGGTGCCCAGCGACAAGCTGCACATCGAAAACGGCAAGACCAGCATCCTGTTGATGCGCACCGGCGAAAAGAAGCAGGGCGTGGTCGGCCTGTTCCAGCCCGGCGTGCCTAGCGAAGTGGCTCCCAGCCTGTCGGTGCGCTTCATGGGCATCAACCGCAAGGCCATCGCCTCGTATTTGATCTCGCTGTATTGCTCGTCGGCAATCCTGACCGAGGACGCGCTGGCCGTGCTTGAAGGCGTCGATGTCGGCCTCTACCACAAATACGCCCATGACTACGAGTAATCCCCTGGCCGCCATTGGCGGATCCGCCCCCTTCGCGGGGGCGGGTCTGCCGACCGCCGGCGGCATCGAAGGGTTGACGGCCACCCAGGCCGGCGCCCCCGATCCCGGCATCATCGCCCAACTGGCCAACGCCTTCTTTGCCGCACTCCCTGCTCAATCCCAGCCATCGGTCGGGATCGCGCCGCCGGGGCTGCCGGGCTTCATCGGCGCTCCGCCGGGCGATGCCAAGCCTCCGGCGACGCCGTCGGTTCCGGGCGTCGGGCATGTCTCGACCGCGCCGAACCCGCCGCCGCAGTTCGGCCCGCAATCCGGTCTTCCGCAACCGCCGCCCGGCAATCCCACCGCCGTGCCGCCGGTCACTACCCCCAGCGACGCCGATTTGCGCGGCGTGCCGGGACAGTTGGGCAATGTCGTCCTGCTGGTGCCGCCCGACCGCGCCGAGTCAGCCCCTCCCGCTCCGGCTGATTCGTTCTATTTTCTCGACGCCGGACACGCCACCACGGGCAACCAGGCATCCCCCGCCGCGCCGTTCAAAACGACACCGCAGCCGCAGCCAAAGCCGCAAGCCACCCCGTTGGCTCTGGAACTGCGCCCCGAACTGGTGCCCGACATGGGCTATACGGCGCGTCCGTTCGATCCCCATGTGGTGCGCCGCGACTTTCCCATCCTGCAAGAACAGGTCAACGGCAAGCCGCTGATTTGGCTGGACAACGCCGCCACCACGCAGAAGCCGCAAGCGGTGATCGACCGGTT
>DATGZW010000530.1:0-3081 GCA_035297005.1 Patescibacteria group bacterium | reverse complement strand
GGGACACCGGCGTCGGCGATGGCGACGGCCAGCGCCGCCATATGATCCTGATGGCTGTGTACGCCACCCGGCGACAGCAGGCCGAGCAAATGGGCGGTACCGCCGCTTCGCTTCAGCGCGTCGATGGTGCGCAACAAGGCCGGGTTGGCGGCCAGGCTGCCATCGGCGACCGCAAGGTCGATGCGCGGCAAATCCTGCATGACCACCCGGCCGGCGCCGAGATTCATGTGTCCGACTTCCGAATTGCCCATCTGACCATCGGGCAGGCCGACGGCAAGACCGGAAGTGGCCAGGAGCGCATGCGGGCAGGTGGCCAGCAGGTCGTCCCAATTCGGGGTGGCGGCCAGCGCGATGGCATTGTCCTCGCGTTCGGCGCGGTAGCCCCAGCCGTCAAGGATGCACAGCACCACGGGACGGGGAGCGGAGGGGGAGCGGAGCGTGTCAGTCATCGTCGATATATAAGTGAAATTGTCATCGAAAGCCACGACGACTCGGCCTGTTCTAGCCGTTTGGCAAGGGTCAGTGGCACACGCGTTCGGGGATCAAGGTAACCTGTCCCAGACGGGCGGCGACGATGCGGATGCGGGCGGTGACGTGGCGGCTCGGCTTGGCTGGCGACCAGTGGAGCGGGCTAGGCAAAACGGCGGCCAGGGCGGCGGCCTCGTGCCGGTTCAGGGCCGATGCCGGCTTGCCGAAATAGTGCCGCGCGGCGGCTTCGGCGCCGTAAATGCCGTGCCCCCACTCGATGACGTTCAGGTAAACCTCGATGATGCGGCGTTTGCCCCATAGCGTTTCGATCAGCACCGTCAGTCCCGCCTCGACGCCTTTGCGCAGGAAGGTGCGCCCCGGCCACAGGAATACGTTCTTGGCCGTCTGCATCGAAATGGTGCTGGCTCCCAGTATGTGGCCACCGTCTTCGTAGCGGTCGATGGCGTTGTCGATGGCGTCCCAGTCGAAGCCATGATGGGTGCAGAACTTGGAGTCCTCGGCGGCGATGACGGCGCGCAGCAAATCGGGGGCGATGGCGTCGAGCGGCACCCAGCGATGATCCAGCCCCTCGCCCTCGATCAGGCGCAGCAGCATCAGCGGCGTGACCGGCGGCGGGACGAAACGGTAGAGCGCCGCCAAGACGACCGGCACGCCGATCACCAGGATCGCCGCCCAGAGCAGCAGGCGACGGCCATTGCGCTTGAGCCAAGCCGGCATGACGGCCACGGGCCGCGCTTAAGGGGTGATGGGGCGCAGGGTGCAGTCGAGCTTATGCGGTTTGTGCGCCGCCATCGAGCGGCACAGCGTCGCCATCATGTCCTGGTCGCCCTCGGCATAGAGACGGAAGTAATGCCCCTTACCGGGAAGATCGACCTCGCGGATCGTCGGATGGAAATAGAGGACGCTGGAATAAGAGTCGGTCAGCACCGTCCAGCCGCGCTCGGCGGCGGCCTTGCTTTTATAGGACGCCAGATGCGCCTCGACCGTCTCGGTGTGGGCGGTCAGCGGGGTCAGGGTGAACGCGGCGCTGATGAACCACGCAATGCGGCGGAACGAAGACATCGACGGCCCTCCCAGGCGACCCTTCGCGCCAGATTGGCACGCGGAGTCATGACACCATTGTTTGGGGATAGGATCAAGGCGGGGCTTGTCCGCCCGCCGCCTCTACCAGCCTTTCTCGAACCCCTTGGGGTCGCGCAGATAGGCGCCGAACACGTCGGGCATCTTTTCGGCGAACTCCTCGGCTTCGCAGCCGGGTTTGTCGGGCTTGAGGAAGGTCACCTTGTCAGTGAAACGCTTGGCCAGGGCGGGATTGCCGGGAACGCCGAAGATGGCGACGAAGGTGGCGTTGCCCAGCGTCTGGAAGCCGACCTCCAGGAACAGCGACAACTGCCAGAACTGAAGCTTTTCCAGCATCATCTGAATGGTGTCGCCGCTGATGATGTGCAGATATTTGACCAACTGCTCCAGCTCTTTGGCCGGACGGGTTTCCATGGCCTCCAGGCGGCCGGTATCCAGGCACATGTCCCAGAATTTCTCGCCCATGGTCTCGTAGACGGTGGCGTGCAGAAATTCGTACTTGTCCTTGCCGAGAAAGGCCACGCCTTGTGCCGCCAGCGGTTGGGTGTCGAGCATTTCGCGCATCATCTGGTCCGACAGGATGCGCCGTGCGTCTTCCATGCTGCGGCGGCCGATATTGGCCAAGGCGTGGATGGCGTCGGGGGTGCGCAGGGTGGTGACGCCCTTACCCATGTCGGCGATCAGCTTGACCGGCAGTTCGGCGAAATGCGGGATCAGCGGCACTTGCCAATCATAATCCAGGTTGTCCTTGAGGGCGGCATAGACTACGTCGGCCTGAGTGGGCTGCCCGGCTTTGGGCGGCCCGGCGGCGTCATTTTCCCATTTGGCGGAAACCATGCGGCGCAGGCGTTCCAGCAGGCTGGGGGTGGCGCTGGGGGCAGCGGGCTTGGTCTGGGGGGCGAAGCGGCGGTCCACATAGGCGCGGGCGCCCGAGCGGACGATCATGCCGATGATTTCGTCAATGCTGCGGCCGCAGCGCAAGGCCACGTCGTCGGTCGTCACCGGCACGCCGGCGGTGTCGACCAAAAGATCCTGGAACGGTTCGCGCATGCGGTGGAACAGTTGCAGGCAGGCATAGAGCAAGTCGAGGTTGGACATCACGGTGCCATAGACGTCCTCGCTGGCGGCGAGCACCGGGATTACCTTGGCCAGCCTTTGGCAAACCGGCCCCTTCAGGGTGGTGACGATTTCCTTCCGCAGCGCCGCCGCCGGATCAGCCGTCGCGGTTTTTTTGGTCGGCAGGCTCATGGCCGGGTGTTCCTTGACGTTGTCCTCAATCGCCAGAACTTTTGCCCAGCTTGATTGCGATAATACCCATAGCGGGGTTACGGACGCTATAGTCATGGGGCTCGCCGTGGCTGTGGCTGTGGCGGTGAATTTTGGACGTCATAGGGGGCGACATGACCACCGAGGGGGCGTCGGCTTTCGATCTTGCCGACCAGGATGCGGTGCGCACCGACTTGGCCCGGTTCTTCGGGCCGTGCTCGGGCGCTTATTTGTGCGTCTATGACA
>DATGZW010000529.1:0-4495 GCA_035297005.1 Patescibacteria group bacterium | reverse complement strand
TTGGGGCCGAATTACACCGTGGCGCTCAACCTGCTGGCGGCGACGCCGCAATGGATGCGCAGCGTTGGCGCGCTGCCGATGTATCTGGGCCTGGATCTGCGCGGCGGCGTGCATTTCCTGATGCAGGTCGATATGAAGGCGGCGCTCAACAAGCAGCTCGACCGCCAGACCAGCGACGTGCGCAACATCCTGCGCGAGGCCAAGGTGCCGCTGGGCGGCGTCAACCGTGAAGGCCAGAGCCTGGTTGTCAAGTTCAAGGACGGCGATACCCGCGCCCAAGGATTGGAAGCGTTGCGCAAGGGCCTGCGCGACATGACCATCACCGCGCTGGACGACACCCGTCTGTCCGCCACCCTGACACCCGAAGGTCTGAAGAAATTCCAGGATGCGGCGATTCAGCAGAACGTGCTGACCTTGCGCAATCGCGTCAACGAACTGGGCGTGGCCGAGCCGATCATTCAGCGTCAGGGCGCCGAGCGCGTCGTCGTGCAGTTGCCGGGCGTCCAAGATACCGCCAAGGCCAAGGACATCCTGGGGCGTACCGCCAGCTTAGAAATCCGCATGGTTGACGAGGAGCACGCCGACGGTCAAAGCCTGCAGCAGGCGATGAAGGGTCTGGTTCCCCCCGGCGACGAGTTCTTCCAGAGCGCCCGCGACGGCGAGCCGCTGCTGATCAAGAAGCAGATCATGCTGACCGGCGAGGACATCTCCAACGCTTCGGCTGGCTTCGACGGCCGCACCAACGAGCCGGCGGTGCATATCAATCTGGACAGCCGTGGCGCCCGCATCTTCTCGCAGGTCACCCGCGACAGCGTCGGCAAGCGCATGGCCATCCTGCTCATCGAAAAGGGCAAGGGCGAAGTTGTCACCGCTCCGGTGATTCGCCAGGAAATCGACGGCGGGCAGGTGCAAATCACCGGCCGCATGTCGGTCAAGGACGCCAATGACGTGGCCTTGCTGCTACGCGCCGGCGCGCTGGCCGCCCCGATGGAAATCATCGAAGAACGCACCATCGGCCCCAGCCTGGGCGCCGAGAACATCGCCAAGGGCGTCCATTCGGTGCTGTGGGGCTTCGTCGCCATCGCCGCCTTCATGTCATTCTATTACCGCTTGATCGGCCTGTTTTCGACCCTGGCCCTCGCCTGCAACGTGTTGCTGCTGGTGGCATTGCTGTCGATGATGCAGGCGACCCTGACCTTGCCCGGCATCGCCGCCATCGCGCTGACCGTCGGCATGGCCATCGACGCCAACGTGCTGATCAACGAACGCATCCGAGAAGAGTTGAGGGCGGGGCATACGCCCCATGCGGCCATCAGCGCCGGCTATGCGCGCGCTTTCGGCACCATCTTCGACTCCAACGTCACCAACTTCATCGCCGGTGTGGCCTTGTTCGCCTATGGAACCGGCCCGGTGCGCGGCTTCGCCGTGGTGCTGTGCTTGGGAATCCTCACGTCGATGTTCAGCGCCATCCTGGTGTCGCGCGCCTTGGTCAACCTGACCTATGGCGGCCGCCGCAAGATCGACCACGTGTCCATTTGACCCGCGGGACGGAGCACTAGAGACCATGGAAATCCTCCACTTCAAGCGCGATATCCCGTTCATGACCTATGCGCGGTCGACGACGGTGCTGTCGGCGATCACCTTCATGTTCGCGGTTTTCTTTCTGATCACGCGCGGGCTGAACTTCGGCGTCGAGTTCACCGGCGGCACCGTCATCGAGGTGCATTACCAGCAAGCGGCTTCGCCATCGCAGGTTCAGACGGCGCTGGAAAAGGCGGCGATTCTCGATTCGTCGGTGCAGAACTTCGGCACTTCGGCGGATTTGATCGTCCGCATGCCATTGCGTGAGGGCGTGTCCTCGGCGGCACTGTCGGAAAAGGTGCTGAGCGCCCTGCGCGCCGACGCCCCCGACGTCGAATTGCGCCGCGTCGAGTTCATCGGCCCGCAGGTCGGCAAGGAACTGGTCACCGACGGGTCCATCGCCCTGGCGCTGGTCTGCGCCGGTATCATGGCCTATCTGGCCTTCCGCTTCGAATGGCGCTTCGCCGTGGCGGCGATCATCGCCAACCTGCACGACGTGGTGATCATCCTCGGCTTCTTCGCCTTCTTCCAGTGGGAGTTCTCGCTGACCGTGCTGGCCGCCGTGCTGTCGGTGCTGGGCTATTCGGTCAACGAATCGGTGGTGGTGTTCGACCGTATCCGCGAAAACTTCCGCAAGTTCAAGAAAGCCGGCGTCGCCGAGATCATCAACAACGCCATAACCGCCACCATGTCGCGCACCATCATCACCCATGGTTGCACCCAGATGGTGGTGACCTCGATGCTGTTCTTTGGCGGCGAGACGCTGCACTACTTCGCCATGGCGCTGACCATCGGCATTCTGTTCGGCATCTACTCGTCGGTGCTGGTGTCCAGCCCGCTGGTCATGTGGATGGGCGCCACCCGCGCCCACTTCATCAAGGCCGATCCAGTCCCCGCCGACGCCAACGCGAAACCGTAAGGACTGGCGACGGCCGCGCGCCGTCGCCATATCACCCGCATGGACATCACGCCCCTCATCCCCGCCGGTCGGCAAATCATCAAGAGCTATGGCGATGGCGGCTTCCGCATCAGCGGCACCCGCCATGACGGCTCGGTGCTGATTTTCCCAGTACAAACCTTGCTGTGGCCGGTGGTCGATGTCGAGGCGATGACCGAAGAGGCCTTGGCGGCGGTCGCTCTGGCCGAGCCCAAGGTGGAGATCCTGCTACTGGGCACGGGGGCGCGCCTTCGCACCATCCCGGCAGCGCTGCGCCGGTCTCTGCGCGGTCTTGGTGTCGGCCTTGACGTCATGGATACGGGGGCGGCCTGCCGCACCTACAACGTGCTGCTGGCCGAAGATCGCCGCGTGGCGGCGGCGTTAATCGCCGTTTAGGCGATTGAAGGGCGGGGCACATTATCCCGCCCATGGGAACAAATCATCGCCCGTAATGGACGATGATTTGTTCCCATGGAGGCTACCTCTTTATTCAGCGGCCGGTCATCTGCTCCAGTTTTTCAGGGTATCTTGCCCCCTGCACGGTGATCTTGGCGGCGGCGGTTTCGATCTCGGCAAGGTCGTCGGCGGTCAGTTCGACCGCAGCCGCCCCAAGATTCTCCTCCAGGCGCGACAGCTTGCGGGTGCCGGGGATCGGCACAATCCATGGCTTTTGAGCCAGCAGCCAAGCCAACGCGATCTGCGCCGGCGTCGCTTTCTTGCGGCCTGCCATCGTCTTCAGAAGATCGATCAGGGCTTGGTTGGCCTTTAGGGCGTCCGGCGTGAAGCGCGGCAGGATGGCGCGGAAGTCGCTGCTGCCGAAGGTGGTGGTTTCGGTCATCGCTCCGGTCAGGAAGCCTTTGCCCAAGGGACTGTAGGGCACGAAGCCGATCCCCAGTTCCTCCAGCGTGGGCAGGATTTCGGCTTCTGGGCCTCGGGTCCACAGCGAGTATTCGCTTTGCAGCGCCGTGACCGGTTGGACGGCGTGGGCGCGGCGGATGGTTTGGACGCCGGCTTCGGACAGGCCGAAATGCTTGACCTTGCCCGCCTGGATCAACTCCTTCACCGCTCCCGCCACGTCTTCGATCGGCACGTCGGGATCGACGCGGTGCTGATAGAACAAGTCGAGAGCATCGACCTTCAACCGCTTGAGCGACGCCTCGGCGACCGCCTTGATGTGCTCGGGCCGGCTGTCCAGGCCGATCCACTGCGCGCCGCCATTGGGATCGAGCTTGAAGCCGAATTTGGTGGCGATGACCACTTGCCCCTTAAAGGGAGCAAGCGCCTCGCCAACCAGTTCCTCGTTGACGAGCGGGCCATAGACTTCGGCGGTGTCGAAGAAGGTGACGCCGCGTTCGACGGCAGCCCGCAGCAGGGCGATCATCTCTTGCTGGTCCGAAGCCGGGCCATAACCGAAACTCATGCCCATGCAGCCCAGGCCGATGGCTGAAACCTCAAGTCCGCTGTTTCCCAGTTTGCGCTTTTGCATTGTCGGTCTCCCTGTCTGTCCGTGGGTTAAGCCTGATACTGGTCGTCGCCGACCTTATTCATCCAATCGACCACCTTGCCGTCCTTCGCTTCGGCAATGGCAATGTGAGTCATGGCGGTGGTGGCGGTCGCGCCGTGCCAATGCGTCTCGCCGGGGGCGAACCAGATGATGTCGCGGGGGCGGATTTCCATGACCGGGCCGCTTTCACCCTGAGCCCAGCCGCATCCCGCCGTGACGATCAAAGTCTGGCCCAGCGGGTGGGTGTGCCAAGCCGTGCGGGCGCCCGGCTCGAAGGTGACGATGGCGCCGCCGATTCGCGCCGGATCAGTGCCGTGAAAGGGCGAATCGATGCGGACGGTGCCGGTGAAATAATCGGCGGGGCCTTGAGCCGATGGCTGCGAGCCGTTGCGCTTGATGTCCATGCTGGCGTTCCTTTTCAAATCGGTGGAGGCGTCGGCGCTCTTGTTGATCAAGAATTAGCAGCTAAGGCA
>DATGZW010000528.1:0-2065 GCA_035297005.1 Patescibacteria group bacterium | reverse complement strand
GCCGTCGAGAAGGGCGTGACCTTCTTCGACACCGCCGAGGTCTATGGCCCCTTCATCAACGAAGAGTTGGTGGGGGAGGCCTTGGCTCCCCTGCGCGACAAGGTGGTGATCGCCACCAAGTTCGGCTTCGACCTTGATCCGCAGACGAGGCAGCGGACGGGTGGGCTGAACAGCCGGCCAGAGCATATCAAGCAGGTCGCCGAGGCTTCGCTGAAGCGGTTGAAGACCGACGTCATCGACCTGTTCTACCAGCATCGCGTCGATCCGAGCGTGCCGATCGAGGATGTCGCCGGGGCGGTCAAGGAACTGATCCAGGCGGGCAAGGTCAAGCATTTCGGCCTTTCCGAAGCCAGCGCCCAGACGATCCGCCGCGCCCACGCGGTTCAGCCGGTGGCGGCGGTGCAGAGTGAATACTCCCTGTGGTATCGCGGGCCCGAAGCTGAGATTTTGCCGCTGCTGGAGGAACTCGGCATCGGCTTCGTTCCCTTTAGTCCTCTGGGGGCCGGCTTTCTGACCGGGAAGATCGACCAGACGACCCAGTTCGACAGCACCGACTTCCGCCGCACCGTTCCCCGTTTCACCCCGGAAGCGCTGGCCGTGAACAGGGCGTTGGTCGATCTGCTGCGCGACGTGGCACGGCGGAAGAACGCCACCCCCGCCCAAATCGCCATCGCCTGGCTTCTGGCCCAAAAGCCTTGGATCGTGCCGATCCCCGGCACCACCAAACTGCACCGACTGGAAGAAAACCTGGGAGCGGCCCGTGTCGCGTTGACCGTCGAAGACCTGAGCGAAATCAATGCGGCGGCGTCGCAGATACCGCTGCAAGGCGCGCGCCTGCCCGACTACGCGCTGGCCATGACCGGACGTTAAAAGGAGAGGAGCGATGGCGCCAAACGAACGTGCTCAACGGAACCACGACGAACTGTTCCCCGGTCATGTCTCCACCTTGGCCGTGACCGATCCAGAACTGATTGAAACCTTCGATAACTTCGCGTTCGACGAGGTTCTTCGTCATGGCACTCTGGATCCGCGGACCCGGCTGATGGTGCAGTTGGCGGCGATCATCGCCTGCCAGGCCGTGCGCGAGTATCGCGCCATGTTGGGGGCGGCGCTGACCATTGGCGTCACTCCGGTCGAAGCCAAGGAAATCGTCTATCAGGCGGTGCCTTATGTGGGCATCGCCAAGGTCTTCGATTTCCTCCATGTCACCAACGAAGTGCTGACCGAGCGAGGCGTGGTCTTGCCGTTGCCGGGCCAGTCCACCACCACGCCAGAAACCCGCATGGAAAAAGGGCTGGCCGTCCAGAAACAGATCATCGGCGACGAGATGGTCGAAACCCTCTACGCCACCGCACCGGACGATATGCTGCATTTCCAGCATTATCTGTCGGCCAACTGCTTCGGCGACACTCTGACGCGGACCAGCATCAACCTGCCCACGCGTGAGCTTCTGACCTTCAGCATGCTGGTCGCACTGGGTGGCTGCGAGCCGCAGCTCAAGGGGCACGTCGCCGCCAACCTGCATGTCGGCAATGACCGCGCCAAGCTCATCGACGTGTTGACCCAACTGCTGCCCTTCATCGGCTATCCCCGTACCCTCAATGGGCTGCGGGTCGTCGATGAAGCCACCAAGCCGCAAACGCCTTAAGTCCAGGGGACATCCAATGTCACAGCGCACATGGTTCATCACCGGCGTCAGCAGCGGCTTCGGCCGTCAGTTGACCGACCAGCTTCTCAGGTGCGGAGACCGCGTCGTCGGCACCGTCCGCGACACCTCGAAGATCTTCGAACTGAGCGAACGCTATCCCGACACCTTCTTTGCCGAAGTCCTCGATGTGACCGACAGGGAGGCCATACGCACCGTTGTCGAACGCTCGTTTGCCAAGCTCGGGCGCATCGACGTCGTCATCAGCAATGCCGGCTACGGCCTGTTCGGAGCCGCCGAGGAGCTTTCGGACCAGCAGATCGATCAGATGATCGCCACCAACCTGACCGGCTCGATCCAGCTTATCCGCGCCGTCATCCCGCATCTTCGCGATCAGGGCGGCGGGCGCGTCATTCAGAT
>DATGZW010000527.1:0-5386 GCA_035297005.1 Patescibacteria group bacterium | reverse complement strand
AAGGAACCGGGCTGGTGGTGCAACTCATCGATTTCGCCCCGCCCGTCGATGTTGATAAGATCAAACCGCGTCCGCTCGACGAGGTGCGGCCGGGCGGCTTGGGAACTCATTTCATTCTTTCGGCGATGGATGAGGTGGCCTTTGTGCCGCCTCCCGAAGGAGCGGGTAATATGTTGAAGATGATCAAGGCGATCCCATGAGCATGACTCTGACCATCGACCGCAGTCACGGCAGAATCGCGGTGGTGGCGTTGCGCGGCGAGATCGACTTGCAGCAAAGCCCTGAACTGCGCCGCGAGTTGATGCAATGCCTGAACGACCGCTGGGACGTGGTGGTCGATATGGCCCGAGTCGAATACATCGACAGCTCGGGCATCGCCAGTCTGGTCGAGGCATTCCAGACCGCCCGCCGCCTGGGTATCCGCTTCAGCTTGGCCGCCGTCAGTTCGGCGGCGCTGCGCGTGCTGAAGCTGGCCCGGCTCGACGAGGTGTTCGTCATCCACGCCGCCACCCCGGCCGCGCTGGCGGCGGACGCCTGAGCCATGCCCCAACCCTCGGCAGCCGGCATGGCGGAACGGGTCGGACGCGCCACGGTGCGCGGGTTGGACGAACTTGGCTTCGCCGCCGTGCTGCTGGCCCAAAGCCTGTATTGGCTGGCCGCCGGACGCCGCCAGCGCCAGCCGGTGCGCATTGCCGCCGTGTTTACCCAGGCGCGTGAAATCGGCATCGACGCCCTTCCTATCCTGACCATCCTGACCTTCACCATCGGCGTCATGCTGGCCATCCAGGGCATCTATTCGCTGAAGGCGTTCGGGGCCGAATCACGGGTGACCACCGGCATCGCCCTGTCGGTGGTGCGCGAGTTCTCCTCGCTGATCACCGGCATCCTGGTCGCCGGCCGCTCGGGCTCGGCCCTGGCCGCGCGGCTAGGCACCATGAAGATCAATCAGGAAATCGACGCCCTGACGGTCATGGGCATCAACCCGGTGCGCTATCTGGTGGCGCCGCCGCTGGTCGCGATGGTGGTGATGGTGCCGGCACTGACCATGTGGGCGCATATCGTCTCGCTATTCGCTGCCGGGCTTTACGCCAGCACCCAGTTGGAGTTGAGCTTCGACGCCTACCTAACCCAAATCTTCGAGGTGCTGCGCCTTGCCGATCTGGCGCATGGTCTGGCCAAGGCCACCATCTTTTCAGTGCTGATCACCATCATCGGCGTGGTCAACGGCGCCATGGTCACCGGCGGCGCCGAAGGCGTCGGGCGGATGACCACACGCTCGGTGGTGCATGCCATCTCGGCCATCGTCATCACCGACATGATCTTTGCCTTCGCCGTGGCCCGATGACCGCCGCGCCCATCACCATCGAGGTCGCCAACCTGACCGCCGCCTTTGGCGAGCGGGTGGTGCTGAACGGCGTTAACCTGACCGTCGCCGAGGGCGAGATCCTGGTCATCATGGGCGGGTCCGGCTCGGGCAAAAGCACGCTTCTCAACCACCTGCTCGGATTGCTGCGGCCCCGCCAGGGCGTAGTGAAGCTGCTGGGGCTGGATATCAACCAAGCCAGGCCCGCTGAGATGCGCGACTTGCGCCGCAAGATGGGGGTCGCCTTCCAGGGCGGGGCGCTGTTCAGTTCGCTGAGCGTCGCCGACAACATCATGCTGCCGCTGCGCGAACACACCGACCTTGACCCAAACACCATCGAGATCATGGCCCGGCTCAAGCTGGAGGTGGTCGATCTGGCCGGCTTCGGCGATTTGATGCCGGCGGAGCTGTCGGGCGGCATGACCAAGCGGGCGGCGCTGGCGCGGGCCATCGTCATGGACCCCAAGCTTTTGTTCTGCGACGAACCCTCGGCGGGGCTCGACCCTGTGGTATCGGCGGCCATCGACGATTTGATCCTGCGCCTGCGCGACGCCATGCGCATGACCATCGTGGTGGTCACCCATGATCTGGACAGCGCCTTCAAGATCGCCGACCGCATTTGCGTGCTCGATCACGGCGAAATCATCGCCCTGGGAACCAAGGATGAAATCCGCCACAGCGGCAATCAGCGGGTCCAGAACCTGCTGAACCGGCGGTCCGTGGACGTTATACTCGACCCCGACGCGTATTTGCGCCGGCTGTTCGGCGAAGGATGAGGGGAATGCGCGACAATCGGATCAATTACGTGCTGGTCGGCGGCTTCGTCATCGGCATGTTCGTCGCCATGCTGGTGTTCATCGCCCTGATCACCGGGCGTACCGGCGGCACTGATTCCTATTACGCCCTTTACGACAATGTCGGCGGCGTCAAGTTCGGTACCAAGGTGCTGTACGAAGGCTTCACCATCGGTCAGATCGAGAGCATCATCCCCGAACGCAAGGACGGCAAGATGGCGTTCAAGGTCGAGTTGGCGGTCAAGCGCGGCTGGATCATTCCCGACGACAGCGTCGCCCGCATCGCCGCGTCAGGCCTGCTGGCCGCCGTCGCCGTCGATATCAAGGGCGGCACCAGCGGCACCTCGGTCAGTCCAGGCGGCATCGTCCGCAGCCAGTCGGGCGGCAACATGTTCGCCGCCATGGCCGACGTCGCCGCCGAAGTCACCAGCCTGAGCCAAACCGGGTTGCGCCCGCTGGTCGAGACCATCAACCGCACCGTCGCCGCCTTTGGCCCGGTGCTGGAGCAACGCGCCCCGCAATTGCTGGACAATCTGGTGGCGGTATCGTCCGATCTGGCGACCAAGACGCCGCGCATCTCGGCCAATGTCGAACAGATGACCCTGGGGCTGACCCATGTTCTGTCGCCCGAGAACACCCGCAAGATCGACGCCACCCTGGACAATGCCGAGCGCGCCTCGTCCAATCTGGCCGAGCTGACCGGCAATCTGCATTCCAGCAAGGCCAAGGTCGATGCGCTGCTCGCCGATCTCGACAAAGCGGTGGTCACCAACAGCGGCACCGTCGATCAAAGCCTGAAGGATCTGCGCTACAGCTTGCAGGCGGTGGCCCGCAACATCGACTCGGTGACCTATAACCTGGAAGGAACCTCGCGCAACATGAACGAATTCAGCCGCGAAATCCGCCAGAACCCCAGCGTGTTGCTGGGTGGCACCAAGCCGTCTTCGGAGACCGGACCGCGATGAGCGCCAAATCCCGTTCCGCCCTGCTCGGCGTGGTTTTGCTGCTGGCCGCTTGCGCCAGCCCGGCAGCCCCCCGCGATTCCTTCTACCGTCTGGAGCCCGCCACATCGCCGCCGCTGGCCCATGTCGCCCTGCCCGGCATCGTCGAGGTCAGCCGCTTTACCGCCGAAGGTCTGGCCTCGGACCGCGCCATCCTCTATAGCTATCGCGACAAGCCCGGACAGGTGGAACGCTACAGCTACCATCTGTGGGTCGAGCCGCCGGCGGCGCTGCTGCAAGATCAAGTGCTGAACGCCCTGCGCCAAGCCAAAGCCGCGCCCACCGTGGTCACCTCGGATCTGCGCGTCCCCCCGGCTTACGTGGTCGAAGGCCGTCTGCGCCGCTTCGAGCAAATTGCCGGAAGCGCCCCCGCTGTCGCCGTTGAGCTTGACCTGGGCGTGGTCCGCCTGCATGGCAACGAACTGCTGCTGCTGAAAACCTATCGCGTGGAAAAGCCCGCCGCCAGCGAGGCTATTCCCGACACTGTTCAAGCTTTCGAGTCCGCCGTGGGCGAAGTTGTCGCCCACTTTCTTGACGATTTATCCCAACTTCCGGCAGGTCAATGAGCAAACGTCCCCGCACTTCCCCGCGACGCCCGGCCAAAAGCGGCGCGGTCCTTCCCCGTACCCTGGAAATCGACATCGAAACGGTGGGCGGGCGCGGCGACGGCATCGGCCATCATAACGGCGAGCAGGTGTTCGTCCCCGGCACCGTGCCCGGCGACCGCGTCGTCGTCGCCGTCGAAAGCCGACGCGGCGACGGTCTGGCCGCCAGCTTGCGCCAAGTGTTGTCCGCCGGCCCTGGCCGCGTCGAAGCGCCCTGCCCGCATTACAGCGTCTGCGGCGGTTGTTCGTTGCAGCATCTGGACGATGCGACCTATGCGACATGGAAGCGCGGCCAATTGGTCGAAGCACTGGGCCGCGCCGGTTTCGGTCCCGAACTGGTAGCGCCCTTGGTGCGCATTCCCACCGGCACCCGCCGCCGCGCCTCGCTGGCCTTTGCCCAGACCCATGACAAGATGTTCCTCGGCTTCAATGGCCGAGCCAGTCATCAGGTTGTCGATGTCGGCACCTGCCTGCTGCTGACCCCGGAACTGAACGCCATTCTGCCGCCCCTACGCACCCTGCTGCGCGATGTGGTCGAGGCGGGGACCAGCGGCGACGTCGTCATGACCCTGACCGAAACCGGCGTCGATCTGCTGATCGAAGCCGAGGCGCGTTTGGACCTGTTCGACCGTGAGCGTTTGGCCGCTTTCGCCGACCGTCTGGATCTGGCCCGGCTGTCCTGGCGCCGTCCCGGCACCGGCATGATCGAGCCTTTGGCCGGTCGCCGTCCGACCGTGGTGCGCTTTGCCGGAGTCGGTGTCGAAATCCCCTGGGGCGGCTTCCTGCAACCCTCGTCCGAGGGTGAACGGGCGCTGGCCAATCTGGTGTTCGACGCCGTGGGCGGACGCGGCCCGGTCGCCGATCTGTACGCCGGTTGCGGCAGCTTCACCTTTCCATTGGCGCAAAAAGCCGCCGTGCATGCGGTCGAAGGCGACGCGGCATCCTTGCAGGCGCTGAAATCCGCCGCCGACCGCAGCGGCGCCCGCGTCACCGCCGAAGCCCGCGACCTGACCCGCCGCCCGCTGATGGCCGACGAGTTGAAGCGCTTCCAAGCCGTGGTCTTCGACCCCCCGCGCGCCGGAGCCGCCGTGCAAACCGAGATCCTGGCCCAATCCGGCCCGCCGCTGGTGGTGGCCGTGTCGTGCAACCCCGCCACCCTGGCCCGCGACGCCCGCAACCTGGCGCGCGGCGGCTACCGCCTGACCAAAGCGACGCCCGTGGATCAATTCCCGTGGTCCGCGCATTTGGAGGCTGTGGCGGTGTTCGAGAAGTAGAGGATCTGGAGAGTCCGCCAACGCTGGGGTTGGCGGACGGTTGCCGGTTCGGCCAAGATACCCAATCTAGCCGTTAAAGAAACTTGTCAACGCGGACGTTGGCTTGACGCCGTCTGTTTAACGCGATTTTTAGCTGTTAAATTGTCAGTTGCGTGAAATGCCGTGGTATTTTACCATCAAAGATAGGGAGATGACCGTTGTATGCGGCGATGCCGCTCATCCAAGGGGGGGACAAGGCCATGGGAAAAAAATGCGTGCAAAGACCACTTTCACAGATGAGCCAGAAAGAAAGTGGCCTCATTGCGGGGGCCATGATGTTGGCGCTGCTGACATCCGTCGGGTCTGGCGA
>DATGZW010000526.1:0-5674 GCA_035297005.1 Patescibacteria group bacterium | reverse complement strand
CTCTCTGGCTTCCGTGGCGGCGCGCGTGCGCTCGCGCTGGGCC
Organism: Patescibacteria group bacterium; assembly: GCA_035297005.1. Taxonomy (GTDB): domain Bacteria; phylum Pseudomonadota; class Alphaproteobacteria; order Rhodospirillales; family Magnetospirillaceae; genus DATGZW01. Next base: position 5,631 of record DATGZW010000526.1, on the reverse strand, counting down.
AGCTTGGAGGCCCACGCATCGGCGGCAAGGGCGGCGATGACGCGGTGATACAGCCGGCCATCCGAGCATTCGACGAAGCCGCGAAGGACGGTGGCCTTGATCTTTTTCCACTTAGCGCCGGCACCCGACAGGATGGCCAGCACGCGGTCATCCTTGGGCAGGCTGGCCGCCGGCTTCTGGTGCCATGATTTGCACCACAGCGTGACCATCGCCTTGGCCTCGTCGCCGCTGCACAGCATCCAGGTCTCGCTGTCGAGAAGTTGGGCGACATGCAGGGGCATGAATTGGAAGTCGCGCAGATCGACGTCTGCGGAAACGAGGGGCACTGGCAGGCTCATGCGGCCCTCCCGAAAAGCACCGGCCCGGCGGATGGGCGCGGCGTGGTCTGGTCGAACAGATACCAGCAGCAATTGTCCTTGCCGTCGCAGGTGGTCCCCGGTATCCAGCGCAGCCGCCCAACGGAAATGACGCTGTGCAGATACGGCAGATAGGGCCGCGATTGCTGGGTGTGAAACCAGTCCGCGTCGAACAGCAGCCACGTCGGAGCGATGGCCGAAAGGTGCCCGATCATCGGATGGAGGATGTGACGGCTCCAGGGCGGATTGGTGATGAAGCAGTCCCCGACGCAGCGATCCAAGGACAGTGCATCCACGCTTTCGCCGTGCTGGATGTCGGTCGCCGACAGGCACAGGTGACCATGCGCCGTCAGGTGGGCGGCGAGGGCGAAGGAGCCAGCACAGGGCTCGGTAAACCGCGTGCAGGGACGCAAATGCGGCAGCAGGGGAAGGACGCCTTTGTGGGGTGTGGGGTAGGTGTCGTGCGGACGCTTCTCGAATGAGGATCGCTTTCCCATCATGCCCCTCCCCAAGGATTGCCCAGAACATCGGCGGGGCTGCTATGGGGTCTGAGGTTCCGCCGCTTGCGCAGACGGTCAACCGCATGGCAGAGGATGGACGCCAGGGCGAAGAGGATCGCGGTGGCGGAGCACAGGTAAAACGCCATCATTCGGCCGCCTCCGCCATCTGCTCGACCGGAACATAGTTGGCGCGCACCAACGCCGCCGCGATGGGAGGGCACACGCTGTTGCCGCACATCCGCACCTGCGCCGCTTTCGACAGCGGGCGCCCGTTATGTTCGAAATCGATCACATAGCCCTCGGGAAACCCTTGGGCGCGGAACAGCTCGCGCGGGCTGAGCATGCGCATGCCGATGTCGACCACCTGCCAGTCCTGGCCCTCGATGGTCACCAGCCCCATGCGGTGCTTGGCGGTGATGGTATGCAGGGGGTCGCGCAAGCTCTGGCCATGCTCGGCGCTGCCATAATACTTGATCAGGAAAGCGCGAACCTCGCCGATATGGGTGCCACCGGCGGTGATCGTCGGCAGGGGAGCCTGGATCGTCTGGCCGTCCTTGCAGGTGCCGCGCAATTTCACAATCTGGCTGGTGACCAAGGCATGCCGGTTTTCGGTGGTCTGAGTTCCCAACAGGCCATCTGCCGCGCAGCCGCGCACCTCGCCATCGCGCTTGGCGCCGTAATAGGTCTGGATTTGAGCGGTCACGACGGAGTGGTGGTCAATCGTGGTGACCGTGCCTATCGGATGCTCGACACCATGTCCGACCACGCCGCCATAATGCTTGGCTAGGAAGGCGGAGACGAGAGCATGCTTCTGCCCACCCGCTACCACGGTCCCGAGCGGCTTATGAAGGTCAAGTGCTCGCGGCGCCTGCCCCTCCCTTTCTCCATATCCGGTTTGTACCAGGGTAGGCACAACCAGACCGTGGGCGTCATGGGCCGACGTCACCGTCTTGAACGGCTCGGTCATCCCCTGGCCGCGAAAGCCGTCACCCGAATGGTTGCAGGTGACAATGAAGGGCTCGGATGACTCGAACACGAAGCGTCGCATGCCTGCGGCGATCCGCGCCGTCGTCGCCTCGGCCAACGGCCGCTTGCGCTCGAAGATCGACGGGCACGGAATCGACCAATCGATGATTTCGGCGGCGGTGCGATAGGGCAGCAGACCGGAGCCCGTCTTGCCATGCGTCGGCTCAGGCCAGACAATCGGCAACCCATCGCAACGGGCGATGAGGAACAGCCGCTTGCGGATCGTCGGCGCGCCGTAATCGCAAGCGCGCAGCTCGCGCCACGCCACCTTGTAGCCCAGTCGGCGCAGTTCCTTGACCCAACGCTGAAAGGTCTCTCCCTTGCGCTCGGCGTCGGGCTGGTCCTCGCCGTCGAGCGGCCCCCAGGTCTGGAATTCCTCGACGTTTTCCAAAAAGATGACGCGCGGGCGAACCTGTTTGGCCCAATGAACCACCACCCAGGCCAGATCGCGGATGCGCTTCTCGACCGGCTTTCCGCCCTTGGCCTTGCTGAAGTGCTTGCAGTCGGGCGAGAACCACGCTAGCCCGACGGGGCGACCGCCGCAGACCTCAAGCGGATCAACCTGCCAGACGTTCTGGCAGAAATGCCGGGCGGCAGGATGGTTGACGGTGTGCATGGCCACCGCTTCGGCATTGTGGTTGATGGCGATGTCGGGCGAGCGGCCGAGGGCCAACTCGATACCCGTCGAGGCGCCACCACCGCCAGCGAAGGAGTCGATGATCAGTTCGGCGCCGCGATGGCGGCGGAACTCGGGCGGAGAGAAAAGAAAGCTCATTCTTTCGCACCCTCGCTCGGTGGCCAATGAATGCCGCCCAGCGCTGATACCGCGCGCATCGGATCAGCCCACAGTTCGGGGAGCGTTGACCCGGAATGAGGCTGGATTCCGGCGACGGCGCGGCCAAAGACGCAAGAGGCGGACATGTCGCGTTCAAACCGCTTGGACAGCACCACGTCTCGCTTGATGGCTTCCATGAGCTGACGCAGCAGGGCCGGTGTCGCCATGGCCGTCAGGTCGACGAGCAGTTCCATGTCGTCATCGGGAAGAGCCAGCGGGGCCAGATACCGCTTAAGGATGGCGAAGCGGCAGTCGTCGTCGGGAAGATCTATTTCCAGATGCATCCCGAAGCGGCGCCATAGGGCCGGGTCGATTTCATCGCCCACGTTGGTCGCCGCCAGCATGATCCCCTTGAACCGGTCAACGCGTTGAAGCAAGGCGATCACGACGGCGTTCATCTCGGTGTCGCAGGCCTGAGCGGCGGATTTGCGCTTGGAGGCCACGGCATCGAACTCGTCGAAGAACAGGACGCAATCTTCGGCATGGTTCTCCGCCGCCGTCATAAGGTCGGCGATGTTTCGGCCAGTTCCGCCAAGGGCACTGGAAACGAGCATTTGCAGATCGACCAGCACCAACGGCAGCCCAAGGCGCGCCGCGATATGGTGTCCGAGCGTCGTTTTTCCACACCCTGGAGGTCCTGAGAAAATAGCCGTGCGGCGAGGCTCCAGGCCGTAAGCCCGCAGCTCGTCCTCACATTGCATCTCGGTCAGAAACTGGTGAACCGCCCCACGAGTCGTGCGTGGCAATACCGGTTGATCGGCCTCGCCCGGCTCAAGGATCGTCGCGAATCGCTTCAACGCCGGGTCGGCGCGAAGTGATGGCAGGATCGATGTCGAATCCATTTCGCGCACGCGACGCATCACGCCGCGCCCTTCTTCTTGTGGTCTTTACGGCGGAATTCGTCGGGAATATCCAGGCCGTCACTGCCCATCTCTCGGCACCATGACCCGTCCCACGCCGCGCGCCGAGGGTCCCGCGGCGGGAACGGGTTGCTGGTGACGGGCTTTCCCGCCTTGGCCGCCGTCGCGCCCATTTCGCGCGCATCATCAACGGTTTTCCCGTCAGTTTGGGAATTGGCCTTCGGAGTGGGCGGGGGCGTGCTGCGATCTGGCGCGTCGTCGGAAGAATCACCGTCGTCCTCGTCGTCGTCGACCTCGTGCGGATTTTTTACCTTCTTGACCGCCCAATCTCCCAAAGGCGTGTCGGCCAACATGCCGAGGGCGCTCATGTAGCAATCCAGAAGGTCTTGATGTTCATCGCGCTCCTGCTTCGTCAGCTTGCGCAGCTTGACGATATGGCGAAGCACTTTCACGTCGAATCCCATGCTCTTGGCGTGCTGGTATTTTGCCGATATTTCGTCGGCAATTTCCTTCTTCTCCTCTTCCAGATGTTCGATGCTATCGACGAACTGTTTGAGGATATCCTTCGCCAAAGGTGATTTCGTGTTATGGCCCGGTCCGGAAGTGTTCATCACTTTGCCTCGTCAGAAACAGGGTGCGATTCCGGCTAAGCCGGCGATCATGAAAAGAAGGTCGATGGCGCGACTCAGCGCGACACCCGTTCGCGCAGGGCTTCGTTCACCAGCGCGCGGCGTGCGGCGATCACCCGCCCCGCCTTGGTCATCTGGCGGCCGTCGATAGCTGGCTGGAGAGCCAAGCCCCGCTCGCTCAAGGCGCGGTCCAGGCGGCTGCCCGCCTCGACATCACGGGGATCGGGCGCGGAAAACAGGTGCTGGGAGGCGCGGCGCAGAAAGGCCATCATCTCTTGCTCTCCATCAGGCTGCGCTTCGGGTGATCCAGGCGGCAGAGTGCCGTGTCTGGTCTGTCGAAACCGTCGCGAGCGGCGGCTTTGAAAGACCCCGGCGGCGCCTTGCGGCGGCCGACCGGAGCGAGGTGCCCGTGATACCGTGGCATTTCACGGCGGGAGCCCGTCACGGGGCGGTTGGTTGCTCAGGGCCTAGACCCACGGCCGCGAATGCGCGGGAGCCACCACGCGGCCCAGCCGCTGGTAATCTCCGACGCCCGAATCCACAGCCGATACATCGGATGCGCCAAAATCCCCTCGACCAGCCGGCGGCTGGTTCGCCATATCCACATTCATCCGCTCCTCGTATTGCGCCCGCGTCCGGGCATTCCTGTTCCGCACATCGGTGATGCGGCGCACCTGTACATCGCGCTCGGCGTCGGTGATGGCCCCGAAAATCACATCCCGCACTTCGACAAAGGCCGCCGCCAGCAAGGCCAGTTCGGCCGGATGCTGCGGCGCGCATCGTCCCGCCAGCCAGTTCTTGGCCGTGCGCTCGCTCACCCCGGCGACGACGGCGATGACCTTGGCCGCCGCCAACAGCCCGACTGTCGCCCGGCGCAGGGCGTCGGCGAACCGCAAGGTCAGGTCGTCTCGGTTGAGGGAGGCGGCGCAGGGCAACTTATTTCCCTTTTTAGGGCAATTCATTTCCGCGTCCTTCGCATAGGTTGAACCCATGCAACGAAGGCCCACGGAAGTGATGATTGTGATGACTGACGTTCAGACCGCCCGCGAGAACCCGAGCCCCTGCGCTAACAGAGGCTCGGCACATATCCCCAAATTGGGAGATGCGCTGCGACGGGTCTTCAATGCCTTGGAAACCTTGCACCTTGCCGCCGAGCAGGACGGCAACACCCAGGCGCTGCTGAGCGCCCAGGTCTGCGTCGATGTCCTGATTCCGATACGCGGCAGCGCCCATTGATCAGCCCTCCCCGACCAGGGGGCTGGCGCTCGGCCAATGCCGTTCCAGCACGGCGACAATGTCGTCGAGGGACGGCTGTTCGAGCGCCAGCGTCTGTTCGGCGATGCGCGCGCGGGCCAACTCGCCGTTGGTCGGCGACACCGCCTTTGGGCGATCCGGATAAAAGGTGGAGAGGTCGGCCATCACCGC
>DATGZW010000525.1:0-5614 GCA_035297005.1 Patescibacteria group bacterium | reverse complement strand
GTGATGATCAGGCTGGGCACCGGGCGGCCGAGCAGGGCGCGGATGCGGGTGACGGCGTCGATACCGCTCATCGCCGTGGTCAGGCGATAGTCCGAGACGATCAGCGCCGGGCGGCAGGAGCCGGCGGCCATCGCCACCGCTTCTTCGCCGGTGGCGGCCAGTTCGGGGCGGAAACCCCAGTCTTCCAGCATGATGCGCAGGCTGCCGCGTAAGGTCGCGTCGTCTTCGATGACCAGCACCGCATGGCCGCCACCTTCGGCGGGGCTGGCGGTGGGGGTGGGTGTGCCTTCAACGCCGACGGTCTGCGGCAGGGTGATCGAAAAGCGCGATCCGCGTCCGATCATCGAGTCGACTTCGACGGTGCCGCCCAGCAGCCGCATGATGCGCCGTACGATGGCCAACCCCAACCCCAACCCCTGAGCCCGGTCGCGGCTGGTGTTGCCGACCTGATGGAACTCGTCGAAGATCGGTTCCAACTGGGTGTCGGGGATGCCGATGCCGGTATCGATGACGTCGATGCGCACGGCGGAGCCCTGGTGTCGACAGCCGACGACGATGCGGCCCGATGGGCAGTAGCGCAGGGCGTTCTCGATCAGGTTGCGCAGCACCCGTTCCAGCAGCAATGGATCGGTGCGGGCGCGCACCGAAGTCGGCACGAAGCGGAAGGTAAGATTCTGTTCCGCCGCGCGCAGGCGGTATTCACCGGCCAGACGCGACAGCAGACGGCCCAGCCCGACGGTTTCCAGGTTGGGCACGATGATGCCGGCATCCAGCTTCGAGATGTCGAGCATGCTGTCGAGCAACAGGCACAGGGCGTCGACGGATTCTTCCATGTTGTCGACGACGCGGTCGGCGGCGGTGCCGGCCAGACGTTCTTTCAGCACGGCGATCAGCAGCAGCAGCGATTGCACCGGCTGACGCAGATCGTGGCTGGCGGCGGCGAGGAATTTCGAGCGCGACAGGCTGGCGCGTTCGGCTTCGGCCTTGGCCATCATCGCCTCTTCGCGGGCGCGGGCCAGTTCCTGGCGCTGGCGGACCACCTCGGTGATGTCAAACGAGGCGCCGGTCAGCCCGACCACTTGCCCTTCGGCGTTCAGCACCGGCTTGGCCGAGGTGACGAAATGCAGGTCGTGGTCAAGGCCGGCGGGCCGCAGCGCCAATTCGGCGCGGCGCGAGGTGCCGGTGGCCATGACGGCCTGAAACAGTTCGCTTAGACGTGGGGCGGTATCGGCGTCGAACAAATCGGCAGGGGTCTTGCCGATGATCTCCAGGTCGCGCCAGGCCACCTGATTGTTGTAGACCCAGGTGTAGCGAAGCTGGTGATCCAGATTGAACACCACCAGCGGATTGACCGACAGCGCCGCTTCAAAGCGTTGTTCGACGCGGCGGCGCTGTTTAATTTCCACTTGCAGCGTCTCGTCGGTGCGGCGCCGCGCGGTGATGTCGCGCAGCAGCACGGTCACGCCATCGTCGCTGCGAAACACCCAGGCCGCCAGCCAGCGGTCGCAAGGGGCGGAATAAGCCTCGCCGGTCAGTCGCCCCTTTGTTTTCAGCGCGTCCAGGAACAACGACTGGAACGGCAACAGATCGCAGAGCGGGGACAACTCCTCGATGCTGCGGCCGATCAGTTTGTGGCGGTCCTGGCCCAGCAGACTCTCGGCGGCCGGATTGACGGCGATCAGGCGCAGCCGGCGGTCCATCTCGATGACGGCGTCGGGGACATGCGCCAGCAGACCGGCCAGCCGCTGGCTGCTGCGGCGTTCGCGCATCGCCGAGCGCGCCAGATGGCGCAGCAGCGGCACCAACGCCACGATCGTCGCCGCCAGCCACCACGCTGGCCGCGCCTGGGGCCACAGCCAGCCGACTGCCAGCAACGTGGCGCCGGCTAGGACCGCGAGCTTGACCGTCAGCGCGTTCTTGCTGACGTCGATCTCATGTAAAAGCTGCGTCAAACCTGTCGTTCTCTCTAAGCGGTGCTGCATTGGTGATGGGGTTTGGCGAAGGTGGTGGGTTTCCGTATGGCATTTCCATCATTGCGAATGGGAAAAGTCCACTTCAATCACGCCCTGACTGGTCCGATCCAAGCTGCGCGGCCATACTAGCCGAGAGTGGGGCGGGCTGGCAAAGAGGTCGGTCGGCAGAATTCCGTGATGGCGAGCTTTCGCCCATCCACCCGATGGCATCTTCCCATCGGGAAGAGCAGCGCGCATTCGGTTAGGCATGGCCCGTTTGCGTAAACAGCGCTTTATAATGTCCGTCTAAGAAGGTATCCCTTTGGCCGAGGGGAGCGCAAGCCGGCGGGTGTCCCACGCTGTGTCGGCCATGCTTTGGAACCAATAATAATATGTCGATCAATCGGCGAAATCATTAAGGCGTCGTTCATCCCGAATCGGAACAATCAAAGCCAGCCGTTCCGCCGGCCAATTTCGGCCGTGCATTGCGGCGCTGTTGGGTGACATGAACCAAATCAAACCGTCGCATATGCATACTCCGGCCCATGCCGCGCAGACTCCCGACTTGCTGCGGGACGAATTGCTTCCGGAGATATTTGCCGCCACCGCCAAGCGGACGCCGAACCGTAAAGCCGCCGTGTTCGGCGGGCAGTCGGTGACCTATGCCGAGCTGGACGCCCGCGCCAATCGGGTGGCCCAGGCCTTGTGCGCCGCCGGAATCGGGCGGGGAGCGTTCGTCGGTTTGTGGATGAACCGCTCGCTTGATTTGCATGTGGCGCTGCTGGGCATTCTTAAATCCGGCGCCGCCTATATCCCCTTTGACGTCGGGGCTCCGGCTGATCGCGTCGCCGCCTGCCTGGGCGATTGTTCGGCTGCCGCGATCATCGTCGATGCTGAAATGGGCGCCAAGGCGGGCGTGCTCGGCGTCGGCAAGCTCGACTTCACCGCCTTGCTGTCGGCGGGGGCGTCCGATGCGGCCCCCGATTTGCGCGCCGAGGGTGCGGGGCCGGCCGATCCGGCCTATGTCATCTACACCTCGGGCTCGACCGGCACTCCCAAGGGCGTGCTCATCAGCCACCGCAACATCTGCCATTACCTGCGCTCGTCGAATACCGTCTACGGCATGACCGCCGACGACGTGGTGTTCCAGGGCGCTTCGGTCGCCTTCGATCTGTCGCTGGAGGAGATCTTCGTCCCCTATCTGGTCGGCGCGACCTTATGGATCGCCAGCCGCCAGACCATCGAGGAATCCGATCGTCTGGCCGAGGTGCTGACCCAAGCCGGCATCACCGTGCTGGACACCGTGCCGACCCTGCTGGCCATGCTGCCGGTTGACGTGCCGAGCCTGCGCATCGTCATTCTGGGCGGCGAGGCTTGCCCGCCGACGGTCGCCGCCCGCTGGTGCCGTCCTGGCCGCCGCCTGTTCAACAGCTATGGCCCGACCGAGGCGACGGTGGTCGCCACCGTCGCCGAAGTGCTGGTCGGGCAGCCGGTGACCATCGGCACGCCGATCCCCAACTACACCTGCTATGTGGTCGATGAGCAGTTGGCTCCGGTGCCGCTGGGCGCGCATGGCGAATTGCTGATTGGCGGCCCCGGCGTCGCCGAAGGCTATTTGAACCGCGCCGAACTGACGGCGCAGAAGTTCATCCGCAATCCCTTCCACCAGGGCGGCCTCGACCCGGTGCTGTATCGCTCGGGCGACGCTGTCAGCCTCGACGAGGACGGCCGTCTGCACTTCCATGGCCGCATCGACGATCAGGTGAAGATTCGCGGCTTCCGCGTCGAGCTGGGTGAGATCGAAGCGCGGCTTTGCGCCTGCGACGGCATCGCCAACGCGGCGGTCGTTTTGCGCCAGGACGACGGCAACGAGCGTCTGGTCGCCTTCCTGGTGACCAAGCCCGACGCCGCCATCGACCGCGCCGCCCTGCGCACGCTGCTGCGCGCCGACATGCCCAGCTACATGGTGCCGTCGCATTACGAGGCCTTGGCCGAACTGCCGCGCCTGACCTCGGGCAAGGTCGATCGCAAGGCTTTGCAAAAGGCGGTGCTGACCAATGTCGAGATCGGCGTGCAGGAAGCTCCGGCGACCGCCACCGAGGCGGCCTTGCTGGCAGCGGCGCAGCGGGTGTTCCCCAATCAGGTGATCCCGCTCGACGCCGACTTCTTCATGGACATGGGGGGGCATTCTTTGTTGGCGGCGCGTTTCGTTTCCTATGTGCGCGAAACCGCCTCGCTGGCCACGCTGACCTTCCAGGACATCTACGGCGCCCGCACACTGCGCGCCATGGGGGAGCGGCTGGACGCCCGCGCCGACACCACGGCGGCCGATCTGTCCTTCGTCCCGCCCTCGCTGCGGCGGCGGTTCCTCTGCGGTCTGGCTCAGGCGGCGGTGATGCCGGTGATTCTGGCCCTGACCACCGCGCCGTGGCTGGGGGTATTCGTCGCCTATCAGTTGTTCTCGGGTGAGGACCATAATTTTCTCAGCGAGACGCTGGCCTTGCTGGGCACCTATGGGGTGATCAATCTCACCACCATCGTTCTCGCCATCGTCGGCAAATGGGCGATCATCGGCCGCACCAAGCCGGGCCGCTATCCGCTGTGGGGCGTCTATTTCTTCCGCTGGTGGCTGGCTCAGCGTTTCACCAGCATGGTCCACGTCAAGTGGTTCGCCGGTACGCCGCTCATGCGCTGGTTCCTGCGTGCGCTGGGCGCGAAGATCGGTGACGAGGCGCTGATCTGCGACTTCGAGGCGGGAGCCATCGATCTGCTGGACGTCGGCGCTTGGGCGACCATCGGGGCCAAGGCGCAGTTCGGCAATGCCGAAGTCATCGGCGGCGAATTGGTTATCGGTCATATCATCATTGGCGCTGATGCCTATATCGGCTCGTCGGTGGTGTTCGGCCATGACGTCACCATCGGCGAAGGCGCCGAACTGGCCGATTTGACCGGTTTGGCGGCGGAAACCACAGTGGGTGCCTGGGAACAGTGGGAAGGTTCGCCCGGCCGCGCCGTCGGTCAGGTCGACCGCGACATGCTGCCGTTCAAGGCCGAGGCCACGCGGGGCCGCAAGGCGGTGCTGGCGGCGATCTATACGCTGATGCTGGTCATCTTGCCGCCGATCACGCTGATCCCGATCATTCCGGCCTTCTATCTTCTCGACGACATGGGCGACGCCATTACCGCCGCCCTGGGCCTGGGTGACATCTACGCTCTGCCGGTGCTGGCTTGGCCGACGGCCATGCTGCTGATCGCCGTCACCGTGTTCCTGATCGCGGCGATCCGCTGGATCGTGCTGCCGCGCGTCAAGGCCGGCACCTATTCGATCTATAGCGGCTTTTATGTGCGCAAATGGATCGTCTCTCTGGCGACCGAACTGACGCTGGAAACCCTCAGCTCGCTGTACGCCACCGTCTATATGCGCAACTGGTACCGCCTGATGGGGGCCAAGATCGGCAAGGACGCCGAGATTTCGACCAATCTGTCCGGGCGCTACGACCTGACCGAGATCGGCCCGAAATGCTTCATCGCCGACGAGGTGGTGCTGGGCGACGAGAACGTGCGTGGCGGCTGGATGTTCCTGGAACCGGTGAAGACCGAGGCGCGGGTGTTCGTTGGCAATGACGCCGTGGTGCCGCCCGGCGTGACCATTCCCGAAGGCA
>DATGZW010000524.1:0-2162 GCA_035297005.1 Patescibacteria group bacterium | reverse complement strand
GATGACGACCCCCTCGGCATTGCCGATGGCGGCGGCCGCCAGAGCCCGACAGAAGTCAGGATAAAACCCCACCCACCGTCCGTTGTCAGCCTGCCCCGCCAGCCCCGTCCCCAGTTCCACCACGCCGCACCGTAGGCTTCCCCTCGCCCTCACGGCATCAAGGGTGGATTGCGCCGTTGCCGGCAGAGGTTCCGCCAACCAACACAGCAGCCCGATTATCGCAACCTGGGCATACCGCATCGGTCGCCACTCCAGTTTGTTAGTCCATTATTTGATCATATATTTAGAACAGATATAGCTCAACCTGAGATTCCCCCGACGCGGGCGATGGACCGATGGACCGATGCGCCTTACGCTTGACAGCTTCTCCTGCTAAATGTCCCGGATGAGATCAAGGCGAAGTTAGTCGGATAAAGCGATACTCAAAGGCGGAGACGGTGGCCAGATGAAGCACTCGGGCCGCCTCTCCTCAATGGCTCCAACCGACGAGAGGAAGGCAGGGTGATGGGAGCCGTTATGCTATTGCCGTTGATTAACCAAATCGACAACGGTCATCACGAGCCAGACCAAGCGAACCACACTAAGACGATAGCGTGATGCGGCATTGCGGCAGTCCTGGGAGAGGTCATCCGGGTTATCACCTCGATTGGCAATCGAGATCGCCAATCGACGAAGCTCAGGGTCGGTTCCGGCCGGAGACTGGCGCCACATGACATCGCCCATGGCGTACACCGAGTCCCGATTTCCAGCCTGCGGAACACCGGGCGGCGAGGATGACGGAATTTCCAATCCCATCACTTGGGTCGATCCATCGGTATGGTTTCGGCACTGACGACCCGATTTCTTCCCGAGCACTTCGCGGCGTAGAGCGCGCGATCGGCGGCAGCAATCAGGCCGTCCGGCGTGTGACCAAGCGCCGGGATGGTCGAAGCAACGCCGATGCTCAGCGTGACCGATGGTCCGCAGCCGCTCCCGCCATGAGGAATACCCAGTGCGGATACCGCGCTCCGAATGCGTTCGGCGACCTCGTTGGCTCCATCTGCATCGGTGGTCGGCATGATCACCACGAACTCTTCCCCACCATAGCGCGCTGTCAGATCCGCCGGCCTGAGCGCCTGCGCATCAATCGCGGCGGCCACCGCCTTCAAGCACGCGTCGCCCCGCAGATGACCATAGGTGTCGTTGTAGAGCTTGAAATGATCGACATCGGCAATTAACAGCGACAGCGACACTTGCTCCCGTTGGGCGCGGAGCCATTCCGCTTCCAACGTGTCGTCAAAGGAGCGCCGATTGGCGATTCCGGTCAAGCCGTCCTTGATCGCCAGACTTTGCAGCGCCATCTGCGCCATTTTCTGCTCGGTCATGTCGCGCAACGTCTCGACCACCGCGACCAAAGTGCCCTCCTCATCAAAGATCGGCCCGGCATCGACCGCCAGATACAGACGCTTGCCGGCGCAGGGCATGACGCACCAGTTCTCGGCCCGCAGTCCAAGGCTGCTGTCATCATGCACCGTGTGGGCGTGGTACAACTCTGATAGGTCGGTACTCTGCCCCAGGGCCAGGATATCGGCCAGACAATGGCGTGGCGCATCATAAAAGGCCCGCCAGTGGTCAAGGGTGCCGAGCACCTCGGCCCCCAGGACCCCGGTCAGACGTTCACATGCCTTATTCCAGATGATGACGCGCCGCTGGGCGTCGAGCACGAAGGTTGGAACGACCAAGTGCTCCATCAATCTGACGGCAAAAGCATGCGAGGAATCCTGATGGCGTTTGGGTGTCACGAGCCTTCCCTCTTGTCGGGCTATTATTCTTGTTGACCTATTTTTGGACCGTCGAGACCGCCTGCCGTCGAACTAGGTGCCCCTGATCTTGGCGATAAAGCCATCGATCTGAATCTGCAGGTTGTCAGCCTGACGGGCAAGACCGCTCGCCGCCGCCGATATCTGCGTGGCCTCGGTATTGGTCTTGTCGGATGTCGCCTGAACCAAGGCAATCGACGCGGAGACGGAATTTGTCCCGATGGCCGCCTCGGTCACATTCCGTGCGATCTCAGCCGTCACCGCACTCTGCTCTTCGACCGCACCAGCCACCGCCATTGACGTCTCCTCGATCGTCGCGATTGTGCCACCAATCGCGCGAATGGCCGAGGCAGCCCCCGCCGA
>DATGZW010000523.1:0-10152 GCA_035297005.1 Patescibacteria group bacterium | reverse complement strand
GTTCTTGATCCCTTGGTTTCCACGCCGAATGCCCCCATCGCCAGGGCCATGCTGCTAGCCGCCCTGTCCAGCGGCGATCTCTATCGCATCGGAGTTGCGTCCCACGTCTATGTGGACACATGGGCGCACCAGAATTTTACTGGTCAGCGCTCGGATTTCAACAGGCTGCCGGCCGAGGGGCATGGTTCCCAAGAGGCCGAGCAGATGGCCGCGGATCTCGTCATCAATGTCGGCCACGGCGCGGCGAAGCACTGCCCGGACATTCCCGCCCTGGTGTGGACGGACGCCCGCCTTCTGAACAGCACGGTCAGCAATCGAGAACGCTTTCTCGATGCGGGCGAGGCGCTGTTCCGCCGTTATGCCGAGGCGAAACAAATGGCCGCGGCGGAGATCGAGGCTGGAGCGGCTCGGATCCGCAGTGATCTGGCTGCCGACATTGGCGCCCCCGACGCCAATGCCGTGGCGATGGACCCCGCCCGCATCGGCCGCTACAAGGACCGCGCCTTGACGCCAGCCTATGGCGGCCAGGCGATCCCGCTCTATGACCCCGACACTTGGTTCAAGGCCGCCCTTCAAGAAGACCGTAAGGGAGTGGTGGATCGCTTCAAGGCCAGTGTCAATGCCCTGGCCGATAAATGCGGCGATTACAGCGATCTTATCCGCCAAGATGTGCGCATCGCCTGCACATGGGCCGATCCCTCCACCTTCCAATTGACCAGTTGGCACCGCTTCCAGGAAGCCGTGAAGGCCCATTACGCCGAAACCTGGACAGCGCTGCAGGACACCGGTCTGGTGACGATCTCGGCCTAAGCCACGGAACGAGGGCGCGCGAATTGAGGTGTCTGCGGGCACCTCAATTCGCCGTCGATGCATCGTTTGAAGCGCTGCCCTTCCCTGAAAGGACAGCCCCGCGATACCCCAATTCTCAGCACAGCCATCACTCTTGATATCTGCGGGTTTATTGAAACCGCAGCCGCAGAGGCACAACTACTGTCCAGTCCAGACCGGTCGCTGTAATGCCCTGGACACCAACATAGGTACAACTGCCATTACCGCTTACAGATGAGGAAACTTTCGCACTATATGGCCAAATAAGACACATGGCGTTATTACGTCATGAACTCTATGACTTTGGCGCAACAACCGCTCATATCAGAGAGAACATCATGGGATTCTCGCACGCGATTACCCCCAACAGCAATGTGATCGTGGACTGGGTTTCGTTGCTTGCTCGCGCGCCGAACGCCGACCCGCTGCACAACAAGACCTCGAAGCGGATTCTCGACGTGGCCGGCGCGGTGGTGCTGATCATCCTGACTGCGCCCTTGATGCTGCTGATCGCCTTGGCCATTCGGGCCGACGGTGGCCCCGCGATCTTCCGCCACCAGCGTGTGGGCGCGCGCGGCAAAAGCTTTCTCTGCCTGAAGTTCCGCACCATGCACGTCCGGGCGCGGGAGATGTTGCAGCAGCATCTGGCCACCCATCCCCAGGATCGCGCCGAATGGGAGGCCTTGTTCAAACTGAAAAACGATCCGCGCGTCACCCGCTTGGGCCGCTTTCTGCGCAAGAGCAGCCTGGATGAGTTGCCGCAACTGTTCAACGTCCTGGCCGGAGAAATGAGTTTGGTCGGCCCACGCCCCATCATTCCCGAAGAAATCGCCCGCTATGGCGGAGAATTCGGCTTCTACGCCTATTGCCGCCCCGGCCTGACCGGGCTGTGGCAAATCAGCGGACGGACCGATGTCGATTATGCCCGCCGCGTCGCCTTCGACCACCAATACGTGGCCGGTTGGACGTTGTGGCGGGATATCTGGATCATTTTGGCGACCCCCAAGGTGATGCTGGCCAAGTCCGGCGCCTATTGAATTGACTGAGATTACTGAAGGAGACGCGATCTTGCTTCATCCCTATCCGACGACTGCAGTCACCACCGGCGCCGTGGCTTCGCCAGGCTATCCGCCGGCATCCTCTCCTGTCGGCGGCGGCGCCAACATCCTGTGGCGCAGCCTTCGCCGTCATTGGCTGGCGACGACTGTGACGACAGTCTGCCTATCCGCCACCCTCATCGCCGTCCTATCGCTGATCCCGCCGAAATACGCGGCGGGAGCCACCTTAATGATCGAAACCCGACCCAATGTCGTCAACATTCCCGGTGTGGTGCCCGAACTCAGCCGCGACGTCGAGGGCTTGGCCAGCGAAGTCGAAATCCTGCGCTCGCGCGACATCGCGGCGGCGGTGGCCTTGCGCCTCAACCTCACCGACATTCCCGGCAGCGCCGCGCCCAAGACCTCGCCGCTATCCCGCCTGATTAGCGGTATCGACGAGATGCTGGCGCCCGTCCGCGGCTGGCTCAATCCGACATCCGAAACCACCGAGGATCGGGTTATCCGTTATTTGCAGACGCATGAAGACGTCGGCCCGGTCGGCCGCTCGCGCGTCATCGAGGTGCGCTTCACCGCGACCTCGCCGCAGCTCGCCCGTGACGTCGCCAACGCCTTTGTTGCCGCCTATATGGATCGTCAAGTGTTCGAAAAGACCAAGGCCAGCGTCTCAGCCAAGGCTTGGGTCGATGGAGAGATTGAACGGGTGCGCGGTCAGGTGCAGACCTCCGAACGCAAGCTGGCCGACTTCCGCGCCCGCAGCGGCTTGCTGGACGACAACTTCCGCCAGCTTCTGCCCAATGCGGAAATTGCCGAACTCGACCGTCGCCTGACCACCGCCGAGGCCGATAGCGGCGCCCTGCACGCCCGCGTCGATGAAGTCATGCGGCTATCGAAGGACGGCAGCCAGCTTAACGCCATGCCAGAATCCATCGCCACCCCGGCTTTGCAGACGATGCGCCAGCAAGAAGCCCGGCTGACCATGGATCTTGCCAATCTGGGCCAGAGATTCGGCCCCGACAGCGACGCCATCCGCCGCGTTCAGGCCGAACTGGCGCAGCTGCGCCAATCCATCGCGACGGAGCTGTCCCGCATCGCGCGCGGGCTGCAATCGGAAGCGGCGCTGTCCGGCAGCGTGGTCGCCTCGCTCAAGGCGACGGAAACGGCGGCGAAAAAGAACCTGGAGGTCTCCAGCGGGTTGGGCGTTACCCTGGCCAGCCTGCAACGCGAGGTCGATGCGGGGCGTGACCTGCTGATGACCCTGCTGCGCCGTCAGAACGAACTGTCCTCGCAGGTGCTGCTGCAAACCCCCGACGCCCATTTGATCTCGCAGGCGCCGTTGCCGAACGAACCGTCCTTCCCCAAGCTGCTGCCGCTATCGCTAGCGGCGATCCTTGGCTCGGCGGCTCTGGCCGTGGGGGTGGGGCTGCTGCGCGACCTCAAGGACCGGGTGATTCGCAGTATCGACGATCTGGCGGCGATCCAGCCGTACCAGAGCTTTGGCACGTTGCCGCTGTTCCAACCGGCGCGGCGCGATATGCCAGGTCTGGCCAGCGACCGCAGCCGCTATGCCGAAGCGGTGAAGGGCTTGTATGTGCAAATTGCCCCATCGGACCGGCCGCTGCCACGCAGCGTGGTGATTACCTCGGCCTTGTCGGGCGAGGGCAAAACTACCACGGCGGTATCGTTGGCGATGCTGGCCGCCTCGCTGGGGCGCAACGTCGTGCTGGTCGATTTCGACGCCCGCCGCCCGTCGATCCATCACATCCTGGGGCTACCCCTGGGGCCGGGGCTGCTGGATTACCTGTCAGGAGAAGTCACCACGCTGAACGACGTCCTTCAGCATCCGCTGCCCAATCTGTCGGTCGTCACCGCCGGACATGGCAACGACTACAACAGCATCCTGCGCGCCGACCGGGCCGAGGCTTTGCTGACCGAACTGGCGGCGCGCTTCGACCAAGTCATCATCGACACCCCGCCTTGTCTGGCGGTCGTCGATTCCCTGGTACTGGCCCGCTTGGCCGACCGCGTCGTGCATGTGGTGCGTTGGGGACACACCCGCCGCGAAAGCGTCATTGCGGCCACCAGCCTGTTCGAAGGCATCGAACCCCGCCATGTCGGCGTGGTGCTGAGCCAAGTCGATACCAAACGCTACGCCGTCGAAGGCTACGCCGGCTCGGCGTTCTATCACCGCTCGCTGGATCGGTATTACGTGGGGTAAAAAGAAGCGGCGGGTGCATCAATATGCCCCCGCCTTTTTCTCAGATGGACAGCAACGCATCCGCCGAGGCGATGATCACCAGCCACGCGGTGCCGTAGCAGGCGCCTTTGACCAGCACGCCGTTGCCCAAGCCCAAATCATGCGCGGTCATGCGCAGACGGTGGGCACCATGCCAAGCCGGCAGGATGATCACACCGAACAAAATCAGCTTGCCGATGGGATTATGGGCGAAACCGGCGAGCTTGTCGTAAGGCAGGTGCAGCAGGCCCAACGGCACCAGCAGGCCGGTAACCAGGATCAGTGCCGGCGTGATCAACGCCGAGACCAAACCGCCACCGGCGAAGGGTAGCCACAACAGCGGCTTATTCGACTTTGCCATAGCTCACACCCCCGCAGCGATGAGGACCACCGCCGACACCGCCGCCCACAGGGCGTAGTGCACGGCGATGATGGTTTTATCCGGCACCGGCTCGCCCTTGATCATCAAGGGCATGGCCTTGGGAGTGACGGCGAACCAAGTGACGCTGTGAAAGGCGGCGAAGCCCAAGCAGACCAGTTGGAAAATGACGCCCAAGGGGCTGCTGGCGGTCGTGACGAAGCCGTCCCAAGCCGCTTGTCCCTGCGACAGGCGCACCACGCCCAGCGTCAGGAACACGCAATACAGCAGCACGAACAGGCTGGTCAGTTCGCGGGTCATATACAGGGTGTAGCGACGTTGGCTGAGAAACCAGTTCCGCTCGACCTTGCGGATATACGGACGACGGCTCATTTTTTCCCTCCCGGCAGCAGGAGTGCTTTGAACCAGTCGAGCGACGCAGCAATCTTGGTTTGCTGAATGGCCGCCGCCGGGTCCACATGCTTGGGACAGACTTCCGAACAGGCACCGACGAAGGTGCATTCCCAGATGCCTTCATTGCTGGCCACCACTTCGGCCCGCTCGTCCTTGCCGCAATCGCGCGAGTCCATGTTGTAACGATGCGCCAGAGCCAGCGCCGCCGGCCCGACGAAACCTTCGTTCATGGCGTATTGCGGACAAGCGGCGTAGCACAGCATGCAGTTGATGCATTGGGTGTACTGCTTGAACACCTTCAACTGCGCCGGGGTCTGGATGTATTCGCCCTCGCTGACCGGCTTTTCCTCTTTGACGATCACGTAGGGCTTCACGCTGGACAGCTTCTCGATGAAGTCGTCCATGACGATGACCAGATCGCGCTCGATGGGAAAATGATCCAACGGCTCAATCTTGATGACGCCGCCGCGGTAGTCGCGGACGAAGGCGTGGCAGCCCAGCTTGGGTTCGCCGTTGATGATCAGGCCGCAACTGCCACACACCGCCATATGGCAGGACCAGCGATAAGACAGCGTCGAATCGATGTGGTCCTTGACGTGGTTGAGGGCGTCGAGCACCACCCAATCCTCGTGATACGGTACGACGAACGACTGGAAATGCGGTTCGCTGTCCGTCTCCGGGTTGTAGCGCAGCACTTCGAGGGTAATGGTCTCGCTCATGTCGCCGGCCCCCCATAGACACGCTCGGCCGGCTTGGACTTGGTGATGACCACGTCGGCATAGCTGATGGCCGGCTCCGCCGCTCCGCCGAAGGTCGCCAAGCTGTGCTGAAGGAAGGTCACATCATCGCGGGCCGGGAAGTCGAGCCGCTGATGCGAGCCGCGCGATTCCTTGCGCAGCAGGGCCGAATGGGCCATCGCCTGGGCGACGTCGAGCATCGAGCCAAGCTCCAGCGCCTGCAACAGATCCGTATTGAAGACGTTGCTGCGGTCTTCCAACTGCACCTTGCCGAAGCGGGCGCGCAGATCGGCCAGCACGCGGCAGGTGTCCTGCAAGGTCTGTTCGGTGCGATAGATGCCGGCGCCGCTTTCCATGGCGTCGTTCATCTCTTTGCGCAGGCCCGAGATGGTTTCGGTGCCGCCGGTGCGCAGGAACAACTCGCGCACGCGGCCCTGGGCGGCGTCGGTGGCCTGAGCGGCCAGCGTCGGCGACCCCAGCGGGTTGGCCTTGGCGAAGGCCGCCGCATTGCGTCCGGCGATGGCGCCGAACACCAGGATTTCGGCCAGCGAGTTCGATCCCAGGCGGTTGGCGCCGTTGATCGACACGCAGGCGCATTCACCGGCCGCATACAGACCGGGCATCGGCGTCGCCGCATTGATGTCGGTATGGATGCCGCCCATGGTGTAGTGGACCACCGGGCGCACGGGAATCGGCTCGTACACTGGATCGACGCCGATATAGCTCGACGCCAGTTCGCGCACCATCGGCAGACGCTCGTTGATCTTGGCTTCGCCCAGATGGCGGATGTCCAAGTAAACCACGTCGCCATAGGCGGTCTTGATGGTGCGGCCCTTCTGCTGCTCGTGCCAGAAGGCTTGGCTCAGGCGGTCGCGCGGCCCCAGTTCCATCGCCTTCTTGCGCGGCCACGGATCGGGCGGCCCCAGATTGTAGTCCTGCAGGTAGCGGTAGCCGTCCTTATTGACCAGAATACCGCCCTCGCCGCGCGATCCCTCGGTGATCAGGATGCCGGTGCCGGGCAAGCCGGTCGGGTGGTACTGGATGAACTCCATGTCCTTCAGCGGCACGCCGGCCCGATAGGCCATGGCCATGCCGTCGCCGGTCTTCACCGCGCCGTTGGTGGTGAAGGGGAAGATGCGCCCGGCGCCGCCGGTGGCGATGATCACCGATTTGGCGTGGAACGCCACCATCCGGCCCGACCGCATTTCGATCGCCACCACACCGATGCAGCGGCCATCCTCGACCAGCAGCTCGGTCGAGTAATACTCGTCGAAGCGCTTGATCGAAGGGAACTGAATCGAGGTCTGGAACAGCGTGTGCAGCATGTGGAAGCCGGTCTTGTCGGCGGCGTACCACGTGCGCTCGATCTTCATGCCGCCGAACGGGCGCACGGCGACCTTACCGTCGGGCTCGCGGCTCCACGGGCAGCCCCAATGCTCCATCTGCAACAGCTCTTTGGGAGCGGTGTTGACGAACATCTCGACCGCATCCTGGTCCGACAGCCAATCGCCACCGGTCACGGTGTCGTTGAAGTGGTTGTCCAGGCTGTCATTGTCTTTGATCACGCCAGCCGCGCCACCCTCGGCGGCCACGGTGTGGCTGCGCATCGGATAGACCTTGGAGATCAGCGCGATATTGAGCGACGGGTCGCTCTGCGCTGCGGCAATGGCGGCGCGCAGTCCGGCGCCGCCGGCTCCGACGATTGCAACGTCGGTTACGATTACGTCCATACGCTGTCTTCCCCCCGCTTATGGTTGATCGCTGGGGCAGTGTGATACCAATGGATGACTTTATCTAGCCCCCACCGCCCTCAATAACCATAAATCTTTTGCGACAGCGATATACGCAAGTACCTCCTGCTGAACCGAGTATGCAGCCAGCCTTGATAAGGGCATCGCAGACAGTCCGCGGAAACGACTGACAAACGGTCAGACGCTAACCCACTTCAATAAAATGCGACGAATATTCCATCTGCCCCTTGTGCGCCGCAGCATTCAACAAGGCTATTGTCAGATGAGGCCGCAGGGCATTTAATGTGGGGATTATAGTCACAGCCCTTACTGCAGCCACCTTATCACTCGATAACACTCCAGACTGACGGCAGCAGGGTTCAAGACCGCGTCGAGACGTCGCCTTTCTTCGGCCCAACCAGCCCCGGACTCCCGATACCGACTGCGGTCACGGAGGTTGTCATGCTACAGTTCTGGTTGGAGTTCGCTCTCGTCCTCGGCGCCATTCTGATCGGCATCCGACGCGGCGGCGTGGCGTTGGGGATGATCGGCGGCTTCGGCGTCGCCGTGCTGACCTTCGGCTTCCACACCGCGCCGTCCGAGCCGCCGATCACCGTCATGTTGATCATTCTGGCAGTCGTCACCGCCTCGGCCACCTTGCAGGTCGCTGGCGGGCTCGACTATCTGGTCCAGCGCACAGAACGCCTGCTGCGCGCCCATCCGCATCGGGTGACGCTGCTGGCGCCGCTATCGACCTTTCTGCTGACCGTTTGCGTCGGCACCGGGCACGCTTGCTATTCGCTGCTGCCGGTCATCGCCGACGTCGCCCTGAAGACCCGCATCCGCCCAGAACGGCCGATGGCGATCTCCAGCGTCGCCGCCCAGATGGGCATCACCGCCAGCCCGGTAGCCGCCGCCGTCACCACCTTTCTGGCACTGTCGGCCAAGACGCAATATCACATCGGCCTGTTCGACATCATCAAGGTGACCCTGCCCGCCGGCTTGATCGGCATGCTGGTCGCCGCCCTGTGGAGCATCAATCGCGGCAAGGAACTGGATGAGGATCCGGTCTTCCTGGACCGCCTGAAGGACCCGAAATTCCGCGCCGCCCTGGACGAGTCGGTGACGACGCTCGACAAGGTGCTGCCCAAGACCGCCAAGCTGTCGGTGTTCCTGTTCTTCGGCGGCATCGGCACCGTCGTGCTGATTGCCCTGTTCCCTGCCCTGCTGCCGGTATTCGATGGCCAGCCGATGCCGATGACCACGGTGGTTCAGGTCGTCATGCTGGCCTTCGGCACCTTCATCCTGTTCGCCACCAACGTCAAATCCGCCGACATCGCGCGCTCCAGCGTGTTCACCGCCGGCATGATCGCGGTGGTGTCGATCTTCGGTATCGCCTGGATGAGCGACACCTTCGTCACCGGCAACAAGATCTATCTGATCGGCGAAATCAAGGCCATGGTCGCCTATGCGCCGTGGACCTTCGCTCTGGCAATGTTCGCCGTCTCCGCCTTCGTCAAAAGCCAGGCGGCGACGCTGACCATCATGATCCCCTTCGGGCTGGCGCTCGGCTTACCGGTGCCGCTGCTGCTGGGGTTGATGCCGTCCAGCTACGCCTATTTCTTCTTCGCCTTCTATCCCAGCGATCTCGCCGCCATCAACATGGATCGCACCGGCACCACCTGCATCGGCAAGTACCTGCTGAATCACAGTTTCATGATCCCCGGCATGATCGGCGTCGGCGTCTCGACCACCGTGTCGTATTTCCTGTCGCTGCTTTTCTTCTAACCCCTGAATGCCCGGCGGTCTTATCCCCCGCCGGGATTTAGAGCGGCCAGAAGAACAGCAAGGATGTCGTGCCGACCACCAGCACGATGATGCTGAGCGGCAAGCCCAAACGCCAATAATCGCCGAAACGATAGCCGCCCGGCCCCATCACCAGGGTATTGCATTGGTGGCCGATGGGAGTGAGGAAATCGCAGCCGGTGCCGATGGCCACCGCCATCAGGAAGGGATCGATACTGAGGCCCAACTTGCGCGCCAGCGAAGCGGCGATCGGCCCCATCACCAACACCGTAGCCGCATGATGCAGGAACGGCGCCAGCAGCATCGAGGCCAGCATGACCACGGTAATCGCTGCGGCGGGCGGGAAATGGGCGGCGAGTTGGGCCAGCCAGCCGGCGATCAACTCCGAGGTGCCGACGCGGTTGACGGCGTCGCTGACCGGAATCAGGGCACCCAGCATGAGGACGATCGGCCAGTTGATCGCCTCGTAGGCCTCGCGCAATGGCAGCGCCCGGAACAGCACCATCAACAAGGCCGCGCCGAAGAAGCCGATGGCCACCGGCACCACGCCGGTCGCCACCAGCGTCATGGTCAGCGCCAGAATTGCCAGCGGCACCAGCACCGGGCGCT
This sequence comes from Patescibacteria group bacterium, assembly GCA_035297005.1. Taxonomy (GTDB): domain Bacteria; phylum Pseudomonadota; class Alphaproteobacteria; order Rhodospirillales; family Magnetospirillaceae; genus DATGZW01. The sequence continues at coordinate 379 of DATGZW010000523.1, read as the reverse complement.
TGGCCAGATGCAGATTACGCTGCGCCAACGGCAGGCAGCCGAGATGCGACAGGGTGCGGGTCAGCGTCTCTTCCGCGCCTTCGATCACCAGCACGTCGCCGACATCGAACACCAACTGGTGCAGGCTGGAGATGAAATGCCGCCCGCCCCGGCTGATGGCCAAAATGGACACCATGCTGACTGCGGATCTTGCTGCGCGCCGTGGTCGAGCCAATCAACGGCGAACCGGGCATCACCACGGCTTCGGCGACGATCAACTCTTCACCGCCGCGCGCCGACGCTTCCTCGCCATGCACCAGTTCCAGCCCTGCCGTGTCCAGCAACAGCTTGAGCGAAACCGGGTCGCCTTCCAGCACCAGCACGTCGTCGGGACGGAACT
>DATGZW010000522.1:0-6387 GCA_035297005.1 Patescibacteria group bacterium | reverse complement strand
CGCCAAATCAGCTCGCCGCCGGCGAACAGATAGCTGAACAACACGCCGCCCTGTGGCCATTGGGCCGAGAGATACTGGCTGATCGGCTGCCAGTCGCAATCCGACGCCGAGGCGCCCTTGGTGCCGCCGGCGGTGGTGCTGGTCGGATGTGGGCCGACGCTGCCGCTGGCGTTCAGCATTTGGGCGATATCGGCATGAGTCGACAGCAAGGCGGCGACGGCGACGCTGCGCAGCGGCAGGCGGTTGCCGGCTAGGCGCAGACTGCCGCGCCAGCGCCATGCCGTCGGCACCGTCATCGCCCAAGGCAGGGCGGCCATCAGGTTGCAGGCGACCGCCCAGCGGATCGCCGACAAGCCGAACGGCAGCAGCACCAGCGAGCACAACAGCAGCACCGCCATCACCGGCTTGCGTTCGGCGGGACCGTGGCGCAGGGCTTGGATGCAGACGGCGATGGCGATCAAGGTCGGCCCCAGATAGAAAAGGAATTCCGAGAAGCCCCAGACGCTGGTCGGCCACAGTGGCTCGAACTCGCTGCTGGTGCTCAGCCACAGGATCGATTGGGGCGAAAAATCGATCATCGGACCAAGGAAGAAGCGCGGATAGGTCTGTGCCATGACCAGCACGGTGACCAGCCCGGCGGCCAGCGTCAGGCCGATGCGCGCCTTAAGGACCAGCCGGTGCCGCTCGGCGATGGCGGCGATGATCGTCCAGGGGACGGCGCAGCCCGCCGCCAGCACCACATCGACGATGGTGAAGCGGGCATAGCGCACGTTGAACCAGTCCGCCGGCTTGTATTCGACCACCAGGGCGACCACCAGCATGACCAGCAGGCCTTGGCAGAACAGCGCCAGCAGGCGCGCCTCGCGGCCGCCGCGCATCCACCACACCAGCGCCAGCGACGCGCCGATCAACCCCTGGCCGACCAGCGATTCCAGGCTGACCCACAGCCCCAGCCCGCCCCACAAACCGGCATAGAAAGCCAGCCGAAGCCGCTCGTCGCCGCTCAGCAGGCGCAGCAGGCAGGCCAGCGAGCCCAGCAGGCACAGCGCGATCAATCCGTGATGATCGGGGCGGCCGATCATGAAGGCGGCGCTGAACATCGGCATCAGCAGCAGCATCAGCGCGGAAATCAGGAACACCCCCGGCGACACCAGCCGCCGCGTGCCCCACTGCCATACCACCAGCCCGACCATTAGCAAGGCCGGGCTGACCACCACTCCCCAGGCCCACAGCGCCGAGCGGAAATCGGTCACCGCGCTGCCGATCCAGGCGCCAATCAGCAAAATCAGATCAAGCGGGCGGGTCCAGTGCAGTTGCTCGCCGATGGGAGCGTTGCTGCGCGGCTCGAAGCTGTCGAACCACTGACCGGACTGATACAGGTTGAGCACCCGTTGCAGGCGCATGTAACAGTCGGAATCCATCAACCGCCCCTCGGTTGCCCAGGGCGCGGTGCCCCAAACCGATATGGCGATTTGAAAGGCAACCACGGCGGCAAGAGCAAACCAGAGACTGCGAGAGGACGTCATGACCTGTAGGCCCTTTGTCGAGATGTTCGGCGCTGGCATTATAGTAATTATAAAGATTTATATCGCATTATCGAAGGCTATGCCTTTTGGCGGAGCTATCGAAATTGCACCCATATCGGTTAGTGTCTTTCTATTACCACTTTTTATGAGCGTGTAAAGTGGTGCTTACGTAACTCGCTGTCGAGTGTAGGTTTGATCATATATTTCTGGCATTGATTGGGTTGTTTGTCGCGTCATAGTTGACGCATGGGCATCTGCCCAATGAGCCGGGGAATCACAAGACAGATGGAGCGTTTCGACCAGTTCGTCGAGGTATCTTGTTTCTTCGGCCCCCCTGTCAGTGATGGCGATCATTGTGGGGATGGAAAAAATGGGTGAATAATACGGTCATCGATTTGTAATGGCGGGGCGGCGTTGGGGGCGCGGTGGAGGGTAACAACGATGTTGTATTCCTTCGTCCTCTAAATTAAGCTCTACCCAGAAAGAGGGGTAACCCAATTGGTCGGGCAAGCTAAGTTCTGACCAGTGGCGGCACCTTGGGCGCTAATCAATCCTCTGTACCATGGAGATTGTCGTATGTTGAATCTGTATGCTAACTACGTTGGCTTGAAGACCAAGGTGACCAACAAGGTCCGCGGCCTTTTCTCCACCGAATCGGGCGCGACCGCGATCGAATACGGTCTGATTGCCGCGCTCATCGCCGTCGTCGTGATCGGTGTGGTCACCTCCATCGGTACCAGCTTGAACGCCAAGTTCCAGTCGGTCGCGGCCAGCCTGCATTAATCTGGCAAAGGCTGCCCTTGGGGCCGAACGCGACGCTCTCCGCCAGTTCTTCTGGGGAGAGCGTCGGCGTTTCCAGGGGGCGGTCCAATAAGGGTGGGTGTCGGATCGCCGTGACTTGGTTTCTGTCGCTTGTATGTGTCGTCGTCTATCTGGGCGGCCTGTTGGCGGCGGCGGTCTGGGATTTGACCACCTATACCATCCCCAACCGTCTGGTCGCCGTCATCGCGGCGGCGGGCGTGGCTGCGGCGGGGATGGCTGCTCCCGATTTGCGGGGCTTCGCCGTGGGTCTCGGCTTGGCCTTTGGCGTTCTGACGGTGGGGGCGCTGCTGTTCGCCATCCATATCTGGGGAGCCGGCGACGCCAAGCTGTTCGCCGCTGTCAGCCTGTGGACCGGAACGTTCGGGACGACGGCTTTGGTGGTGCGCACGGCAGTGTTCGGCGGGGTATTTTCCCTGGTTCTGCTCATGCTCCGCCGTTTACCATTTTTAAAGACAATCAGGCGAAAGCTATCCGGAGTCGCATTGCTGTCTTCGACGCAAGGCGTTCCTTACGGTGTTGCCATTGCGGCTGCCGGGATCGTCGCCTTCTTTTCCCATGATACAGTCCTCGCTGGCGCATTTCTTCCGCATTAAACGGATTGCGTTTGGCGTCCTTATGGCCGATTGTAGCAGCGATTAGGACAAGCGGTATAGACGCCGTCGTCCGGTCGGGTGGCAATCGCGGCCGCCTCCGGCCCCAGTTTGGGGGCGCGAGCGTGGCCTGTCTGGGGAAACGGGTCAGCAAATGCGGCCGATCGTCATTATCCTCATCGCCGTGGCCTTGGGAATTGCTGGGCTGACTGCCGTCCTGCTGTCGCGCTATGTCGCCGACCAGCGGGCACAAACGGTGGTGGCCCCGCAGATCGCTGGCCCGGCCACCGAAGACGTTCTGGTCGCCGCCGTCGATATCAAGCCGGGCACCATCATCAAGGCCGAGGATATCCGCTATGAAGCCTGGCCCAGCGTCGCGCTGGACGGGCGTTTCGTGCGTCGCGGCGGCGCCGAGGATCCCAAGGCCGGCTTTGTCGGCGCCATCGCCAAGCGCGCCCTGATGACCGGCGAGCCGATGTCGCCCCAGGCGGTGTTCCGCCAGGATGAAGCAGGGCTGTTGTCCGGGCTGCTGTCGCCGGGCATGCGCGCCGTGTCGATCCCGGTGACGCCGAACAATTCGGTGTCGGGCTTCATCCTGCCCAACGATCATGTCGATATCCTGCTCAACATCGACGTGCGCGCCGCCACGCCCGAGGCCGACAAGGCCGGCATGGGCGGTGACATGGCGCGCTATGCCAGCGAAATTCTGCTGTCCGACGTGCGGGTGATCGCCGTTGACGACAAATTGGCCAGGGCCGATGCGGCGACCAACATGACGGCTAAGACGATGACCCTGGAACTGACGCCGAAGGACGCGGAAATGGTTCTGACCGCCACCCGTTTGGGCGAGCTTAATCTGGTTTTGCGCAGTCTGGCTCCGGGGGCGGCGGGCGACGCGCCGCCGGTCGGCTATACGGCGGACGTCGAAACCAGCCGCGCCTTGCAGGCGGCGATGGGGCAGGGCGGAGCCGGAGCCCATCCGTCGAGCAAAGCCGCGCCACCGTCCGGTGGCGATATCGAAGTCCGCATCAATCGCGCCGGATCAACCTCTACGCAAAGCTTTTCCAATTGACCAGGACGCCCCTGCCCCTGCTGCCCGTCATCGCCTTTGTCGCCGTGCTGGTGGCGGCTGCCCCGGCGTGGCCGCAGTCGGCGCCCGACGTCGCCCCGCTGCCGTTGACGCCGCCGCCACCGGTCCCCGTGCAGATGCCGCCAGCGCAGCCTCCGGCGCCGCTGGCGGCACCGCGTCCCAAGGTGGTGCCGCTGGATATCGTCCTGCCGGCGGCGGACCGCAGCCCGGCTCGTCTGCCCAGCCGCAATGAAAGCCCGGTGATCGGCCCGGCCTCGTCGGCCACGGTGCTCGGCAACCGCCTGCCGTCGGCTGCGGGTTCGGGCGGGCAGGTGATCCCCTATGCCATCGAGCAGGTGCGGCGGCGGGCGCAAGCGGCGCAGTCGGTGGCGGATGTCGCCGTGCAGACCGTGTTGACGCTGGGGCTGAACAAAACATTGCCGCTCGATTTGCCGGTGGATGCCCGCGACGTGGTCATCGGCGACCCCACCACCGCCGATGTGCTGGTGCGCGCGCCGCGTCAGGTGTTCCTGATGGGACGCAAGATCGGCGACACCAATGTCTTCTTTCTCGACCGCAAGGGCGGCTTGATCCGCCGCGTCGAAGTGCATGTCGGCCCCGATGCCGAAGGCGCGCAGGCGGCGGTCCGTCTGGTGCTGCCCGATGACGACATCACCGTCACCACGGTCGGCGACGCTTTGTTGCTGTCGGGCAAGGTGCGCAGCGCCCAGGTGGTCAGCACCGCCCGCAGCATCGCCCGCCGCTTCGTGCCCAGCGACGCCAATGTGCTCAATCAGATGATCGTCCAGGGCGCGCAACAGGTGCTGTTGCGCGTGCGGGTGGCCGAAGTGTCACGCACCTTGATGAAAGAGCTGGGCATGCAGACCGGCATGGCCCGCACCTACGACACCACCCATGCTTTCGACATCACCGGCGGCGCGCTCGACAAGGCGAATACCTCGATCACCGGCACGTTGACGCCGACCGCCGCCGCTGCCGCCGCCACCGGTACCACTTCTTCCATCGCGCAGTATGGAACGGTGTTCTGGGGGCCGCTGTCGTCGCAAATCACCGCGCTGGAAAAGGAAGGGCTGGTCAAGACCCTGGCCGAGCCCAATCTTAGCGCCCTGTCCGGCGAAACCGCGCGGCTGCTGGCTGGCGGCGAGGTGCCGATCCCGACATCGCAGACCAACGGCGCCATCGCGGTCGAATACAAGCCGTTCGGCATCGGGCTGGTGTTCAGCCCGGTGATCCTCTCCAACGGCCGTATCAGCCTGAAGGTGCAGACCGAGGTCAGCGCCATCGATCAGCCCAACTTCATCAACGTCGCCGGTCTGACCCTGCCGTCGTTCAAGGTGCGCCGCGCCGAAACCGATATCGAGCTGCCCAGCGGCGGCAGTCTGATGATCGCCGGGTTGCTGCAAAACGACGACACCTCGAACCTGGCGTCGGTGCCGGGCGTGCGCGACATCCCGATCTTCAGCGCGTTGTTGGGCAGCACCGCCTTTCAGCGCAACGAAACCGAACTGATGGTGACCGTGGTCGCCTATGTGGTCGAGCCGGTCGATAACAAGACGCTCAATTTGCCGACCGACGGGTTCATCCCGGCCTCGGATCTGCGCCAGTATTTCCTGATGAAGATCCAGACCAATTATGTTGGGAAGAAACTCGATTTGCCGCCGTCCGCCCTGCAAGGGCCGGTCGGCTACATCGTCGAGTGAGGAGGACCGTGATGACCCATCTTCCCCGCCGCCTGCTGACGATCTCCGCCGCCGCTTTGGCCCTGTCGGTTGCCGCCTGCGCAAGTCCGCTCGACCATCCCGCCGATTACGACTATCGGGAAAAGCATGCGCTGGTGGTCGAGCCCACCGTCGCCGTCATGCAACTGACCGCCGCCGATGGCGTGCTGGCCGCCGAGGACCGTGGCCGCTTGATCGAGTTCGCCAGCGACTTCATGCGGCGCGGCGACGCTGTGGTCGAGATCTCGGTGGGAGCCGGGCATGCCGACGAGGTGGCCCCGCGTATCCTGGGGCAGGCGATCGCCGCGACCCTGGCGCAAGCCGGGCTGAAGGTCGCCGAGATGCGTCTGCAACTGGTGTTGGACGAGCCCGCCATCGCCCCCGGCGGCGCTTTTCTGAGCTTCAAGACGACCACCGTGCGTCTGCCCGACTGTTATGATTGGAGCGACGGCCCACGCAACGCTCCGTCCGCCAATTTCGGCTGCAGCATGCAGCGCAATTTCGGCGCCATGGTCGCCAATCCCCGCGATCTGCTGCAAGAACGCGCCAGCGACGGCGCTTCGGGGGCGCGCATGGGCGATGTCGTCGATAAATACGGCCAGGGCACCGGCACTTGGACGGCGCCGCTGCCGATCACCGCC
>DATGZW010000521.1:0-6058 GCA_035297005.1 Patescibacteria group bacterium | reverse complement strand
GAGGCGAAATAGGTCCACGAACCGTCCGACTTTTTTAACGGACGGTCCACATCGTCACCGAACTGGATGGCGCGGAACAGGGTCTGCGGGCGCGGCTCCCAATCGTCGGGAAGCTTGCCCTTGGGGGGCTCCAGCACGCCTTCATAGATCAGGCCGCGCGCCGTGAGGAACTCCAGAGCCGCATCGACCTTGCCACCCTCGACCAAGCCGCGCTCGGAGGTGAAGGTCTTGTGGTTAACGCCCAACACCTCCAGATCCTCGCGGATCAGCGCCATCATGGCGTCAATGGCGGTCAGGCGGAAATGCTGCAGCCACTCGGCTTCCGGCAGATCGCGCCATTTGACGCCGTCAGCCTTGGCGATGGCTTGCCCCAACGGCACCAGATAATCGCCGGGATACAGCCCTTCCGGGATGTCGCCGATGACTTCGCCCAAGGCTTCGCGGTAGCGCAGATGAACCGAGCGGGCCAGGACATCCACCTGAGCCCCGGCATCGTTGACGTAATATTCGCGGGTGACGTCGAAGCCAGCCTTTTCCAGCAACCCGGCCAGAGCGTCGCCGAACACGGCGCCGCGCGCGTGGCCGATATGCATCGGGCCGGTGGGGTTGGCCGAAACGTATTCGACATTGACCTTGACGCCCTGTCCCATGGTCGAATCGCCATAAGCGAGACCGCCGCGCAGCACGTCGGTCAACTGGCCGTACCAGAAGCTATCGGCCAGACGTAAATTGAGGAAGCCCGGCCCAGCCACTTCGGCGGACATCACCGACGGCAGCGCCTTCAGTTCCTCGGCCAGCATTTCAGCGATATCGCGCGGCTTCATCCCCGCCGGCTTGGACAGCACCATGGCGGCGTTGGTCGAAATATCGCCATGCGAGGTCTCGCGCGGCGGTTCGGCGGTCACCTTGGCGGTGTCCAGCCCGACCGGCAGGCGGCCGGCGTCAGCAAGCCGCGTCAGAGCAGCGACGATATCGTCTCGGAAGGTCTTGAAAAGGTTCATGGTTTCTCTTGCAGGTCAAATAGGCGGCGATGCTCGTCAAGAGCGTTGACGTCGGTCATTCCGGCGATGTAATCAGCCACCGCGCGGGCGGTGCCAGGGTTCCCCTTGCCATCGCAGGACTTCTGCCACTCGGGCGGCAGACATTCCGGCTCGTTCAGCAAGAGGGTATAGAGATCCTTCACCACGCGCCGTGCCTTCGACGTCATGCGATTGACGTTGTAATGGCGGTACATGTTGTGGAACAGAAACTTCTTCAGGGCCGCATCGTTCTCGCGCATTTCGGCGGAGAACGCCACCAGCGGCTTACCCAGGCGGCGCACCTCGGTGACGCTTTGCGGGTTGAATTCGGCGATGCGGCGCTTGGTTTCGGTCAGCAGGTCGGAGACCATCAGACCGATCAAGCGACGCACCGATTCGTGGATATGCAGCGACGGATCGATGTCGGGATGCTCGGCCTTGACCTTGGCGAACACCGGGCCGACCAGCGGCACCTCGGCCAGATCCTCGATACGGAACAGACCGGCGCGCAAGCCGTCGTCGATGTCGTGGTTGTTATAGGCAATGTCGTCGGACAACGCCGCCACCTGGGCCTCGGCGCTGGCATAGCTGTCCAGTTCCAGGTCTTCCTTGCTGGCATAGCTGACGATGGCTAAAGGCAGCGGCTTGGCGCCGGGGAAGCCGGTCAACGGGCCGTTATGCTTGACCAGCCCCTCCAGCGTCTCCCAGGTCAGGTTCAGCCCTTCGAAGTCGTAATAGCGTCGTTCCAGCTTGGTGACGATGCGCAGGGATTGGGCGTTATGGTCGAAACCGCCGACCGTCGCCGTCATTTCCTGAAGCGCGTCCTCGCCGGCATGGCCGAACGGGGTGTGGCCCAAATCATGCGCCAGCGCCAAAGCCTCGGCCAGATCCTCATCCAGGCGCAACACGCGGCTGACCGACCGGGCAATCTGCGACACCTCCAGGCTATGCGTCAGCCGGGTGCGGTAGTTATCGCCCTCGTGGTAGACGAACACCTGCGTTTTATATTTCAGCCGGCGGAACGCCTCGGAATGGATGATGCGGTCGCGGTCGCGCTGGAACGGCGAGCGGGTTTCGCTCTCCGCCTCGGCAAAGCGACGGCCCCGGCTATTCTCCGGCTTGCAGGCGTAGGGGGCGAGGAAGGGGTTGGTGGTCATGGGCGGGACACTACCCCGCGACGAGCAATGGTTCAACCATCAAGCCGGACCGGTCCCATCGCAACGCGGCATTTGAAATTTTTGTTGCCCCACCCTAGATAAGAGGTGGCCTATCATGCGCGCCGCAGAATTTCCCTTGGGAGCCTTAATTCATGGACGAAGCCGCCGTCATCGACCGCCAGATTTCGCTGACCGAAAACGCCGCCAAGCGCATTAAGAAGCTGCGCAGCATGGAAGGCAATGACACCCTGATGCTGCGCCTGAGCGTCGGCGGCGGCGGTTGTTCGGGGTTTTCCTACAGCTTCTCGCTGGATCAGACCCGCAATGAGGACGACCGAACGTTCGATCAGTATGGCGTGACGGTGGTCATCGACGATACTTCGCTCGATTTGCTGGCCGGGGCGACCATCGACTTCGTCGAGGATCTGGTCGGCGCCGCCTTTTCGATCAAGAACCCCAACGCCACTTCGACCTGCGGCTGCGGCAGTTCGTTCTCGGTGTGACGGGTTAGTCCTGGCGGGGCAGCAGGGTTCCCTTGGGGAACCAGTTATGGCAGAGCGCGGCGGTGCGGCGATAGGCCTCGGGCGTGTCGATGGCGCCGTTGCGCTGGCGAAGTTCGTTCTCCATCTGGCTGAGCAGCCCCTGTACCGCCGCCGACAGGGTCTTGAGTGCCTGTTGACTGTCGGCTGTGTTGACCACCATGGGAAACAGGGTGCTTTTGACGGCAAGGCGGAGTTGCGCCTCGATGCGCGGGCCGTAAGCCTTGATCACCGACCGGTTGATCGAGACATGAGTGTTTTCGTGGTCGAGAACCACTTTGTATTCACAGGTTCCAGTGACGTAGTTGGCAGCGACATAGACGTCCATGCTGCGATTTCCCAATTGGCCGGTGACTTCAGTCGGCCATAGGCAGTAGCGGTCTTTGGACAGTTGCACCGTCGTGCTTCTCATCTGCAGGTTCAACTGGTCGTTGCGCATGGTAACACCCAGCATATACGTCCCTTTGGGCGCCGACTCGAAAGTTTTACGAATTTTCGACAGCCCGAACAGATCGACGTCGTGGCGATAGATCAACTGCGGCTCCATCACCTCCAGACGGACGGCGGGATTGTCGAGTCCCGGCATATGCGGGCATTGCGCCCTGCCCGACGACGTGCCGACGATACTCAGCGCCAGGACCACAGCGAACCCGACCATCATCCGTCGTCGCATTGTCATGTCGCCTCACCAATGTTGGCAGCGGGCAGAGGCGGCCCGGTAGCTTTCCGGGGTATCGATCACGCCATTGGCCCGCGCCAATTCACCCACCAACTGCTGCATGAACGGCTTAATCGCCTGATCGAGGAACCCCGCCACATCGCTGAGATCGGCATGCGGTGATGCCACTGGGTTGATCCGAGCCACGGCGGCCCGCAACTCGGCATCGAAACGCGGGGTGAACTGGGCCATAACGCCGCGCGTGATCCGCACATGCGTGTTCTCATGTTCCAGGATAACACTGTATTCGCAGCTGCCGATGGGATAATTGGCGGCCACATAGACGGTCATCTCGGGCATCGCCAATTCGGCATCGACGCGAGTCAGCCAATGGCAGTAGCGCCCGTCGCTGCCGCGCCAATTCCGATCCTGGATCCGATAGCGATAGCCTTCGCCATAGACAGTCAGCCCCAGCAGCTTACCTTTGACCGGCGGCGCGGATTCAACCGAACGCTCGCGGATTTTCGGCAGACCCAGCAAATCGACGTCGTGACGATAGCGCACTTGCGGGATCGCCACCTTAAGCTGCACCATTGGCGACTGCATTCCCGGCCGAGCGCATTGCGCCTGGGCTTGCCCCATCGGTGCCAACATGGCCAGAACCAGCGCCGCGACGGCCCCCAACGCCCAATTCCGCACCGACATCCCCTCCGCTGTATTCCCGCGCGGCCCACTCTAGACGTGTGCGGTGCGGAAATTCAACCATGTCGAGAGCACCACTACTTCCTCGACCAAGGGTGACATCGCCGAACCGATCAACGATATTGTCGATCTTAACCGCGCGGCGGAATGGTCTGCTTCGCGTCGCCGGATGTTGGAGCTCATGACAACGCGAATCGCCACTTGGAACGTCAATTCGGTCAAAGCCCGCCTTGGTCATTTGCTCGACTGGCTAGACACCGCCAAACCCGATGTGGTGCTACTGCAAGAGACCAAATGCATCGACGAGGAGTTCCCTCGCCTGGAGTTGGAAAGCCGGGGCTGGCATGTGGCGGTACGCGGGCAGAAAACCTATAATGGCGTCGCCGTGCTGTCGCGCCTGCCGATCGTCGAGGAAATCCGTGAGTTGGACGGCGACAACGGCGAGGCCCGTTATATCGAAGCCAAGCTTGCGAACGGCGTTCGCGTCGCCTCTATTTATGTGCCGATGGGAACCTCGACCGAATCCGAACGCTTTCCGGTCAAGCTCGGCTTCCTTGATGCCGTGCGCCAGCGGGCCGAGCAGTTGCTGTTGCTGGAGGAAGCCTTCGTGCTTGGCGGTGATTACAACGTCGCTCCCGAAGCTGGCGACACCTTCGATCCCATTGGCATGGACGGCCAGGTTCTGTTCCACCCCGAAGAGCGCAGCCGCTTCCGTCGCCTGCTGTTCCTTGGCCTGACCGACGCCTTCCGCGCGCTGCACCCCGAACCGAACCTGTATTCCTGGTGGGACTACCGCGCCGGAGCCTGGCCGCGCGATCACGGCCTGCGCATCGATCATTTGCTGCTGTCGCCGCAAGCCGCCGACCGCCTGAGCGCCTCGGGCATCGATAAGTCGCCGCGCGGTTGGGAAAAATGCTCGGACCACACTCCGGTTTGGTGCCAGTTGGACTAAGCGCCGTCGCGTTGGTCCAGCAAAGCCCGCATGGCGCGCAGCAAACCCCACATACCGCCGAGCGTCTGCGGGGTCCAGTTGGCATGGGCCAGATCATCGACGATGAACAACCTGGCCGAAGGCACGGCTGCCGCCAGTTTTCGGCTTTCTCCGGCAGGCACGATGGCGTCGTCGCGGCCATGGATCAACAGCAGATGCGCTTTCAGCCCCGACAAATCGCGCCCCTTAAGGTCGAGCGCGCGGATATCATCGCGGATCGCTGGCGGCAGGCCGTCGATCAAAGCGGACACCCGTTCGTGTTCGGTATTGGCCAGCAGGTCCGAGATACTGCGCCCGGTCGGCGTCAGCCGCTGGGCCAATGCATCGATTGGGGCGTTGGCGTCGGCCATGCGCTGATTGGCCATCAATTCCAACAGCGTACGGTCGCCACTATCCCATAACCGGGCCGCGTTGCTTTTGACGAACACCCATTTGCCATAGGCGTTGGGCTGGCGCTTCCGCCAGATGCCATCTTCTTGGTACCACCCGGTGGTGAAAAATCCGATGACCGCGTCCAGGTCGTAATAGCCGCCGACGCCGACCAGAAATTTGAGCTTGTCGCCTTCACGCAACCCCGCCAGCACCGTCGGCCCGACGGCGTAGGAAATGGCGGCGACGCCCACCCGTGGCAGCTTGCCGGCCATCCAGTCGATGGAATCGGCGACGTCGGTAACGTTGTCCGGCCCGACCTGCAAGGCGCGCTGGCTTTCGATATCGGGCACCAGCACGATGAACCCCGCCCGCGCCAGCGCCGAGGCGAAGCCGATCAGGCGGGGATCATCCTTGCCCAGCTGCGCCGCGCCGGGAACGATGACCAGCCCGACGCCAGATGGACCGTTGGTGGGGTAGATATCGCCGCGATGGCGTCGCCCGCCGACCTCATAGGCCACCGGCAGGCGTTCGACCGCCGCCCCCTTGCCACTGGCCAGATCGACCAGCACGCGGGCCGCTTCGACCCAGGGCGCAACCGCCCAGGCCGCCACCACAAGGAC
>DATGZW010000520.1:0-5600 GCA_035297005.1 Patescibacteria group bacterium | reverse complement strand
GCCGGGTTGGTCGGTGTGGGGCAATCAGGCGGACGAGAGCTACGAGCCGACCTGGGCCACCTATTCGCATAACTCGCAATCGGGCCGCTGCGACGCCGCCGAGTGAGGCGAGGGGCTGTAACCTTGCGTTAGTATCGGCATGCTAACGGCTTAGAGGTGCCGCTATAAACCGTCATGGCCGGACTTGTTCCGGCCTGCCGCCATCACGGCGTGGATACCCGCGACAAGTGCGGGTCTGACGATAAATAGTGGTTATGGCAATGCGTATGCAGGGGCGGCAACTATCATGCTGGACAGCCGTGGAACAAGTCCGGCCATGACCTCTCGTGGTTATTTTGTGCCGCCGGTTGACGCGGGCGCAGCCTGTCGTTGGCTTGCGTTCAGGCGATGATGTCGGGCACCAGCGAATTCTCCAGCGAGGCGATTTGATCCTTAAGCGCAAGCTTACGCTTCTTCAAGCGCTTGACTTGAAGCTGGTCAAAGGGGGTGCATTCCACCAGACGCCCGATGATATCGTCAAGGTCGCGGTGTTCAACCCGCAGATCCTCTATTCGGCGTCTTAATTGGTCCGTACTGTCGTCGATCATGCCCACTGCCTGTCGGTCACAGGAAAGACACTAGCAGAAGTCTTGGGAAAACGGTATGGCATGTTAGCGTTGCCAAACACACGATAGGCGAGAATTCATGTCCAACATCAAGCGTCTCGGCATCCTGACCAGCGGCGGCGATTGCGCCGGGCTCAACGCAGCGATCCGCGCCGTGGTTCACCGTGCCATCCATCATTATGGCTGGACCGTTTACGGGATCAAGGATGGTTCGCTCGGATTGATGAACCGTCCCCTCGAATATCAGGAACTGACGCTGGATGTGTTCAGCGGCAATATGTTGCGCATGGGCGGCACCATGTTGGGCACCACCAATAAGGGCGACCCCTTCGCCTTTCCGATGCCCGACGGCACCATCAAGGATCGTTCCGGCGAATTCGTCGAAGGCTTCCGTATGCTGGGGCTGGACGCGCTGATCGTCATCGGCGGCGACGGCTCGATGAAGATCCTCAACAAGCTGTGCAAGTTGGGCGGGCTGCCGATGGTCGGCATTCCCAAGACCATCGACAACGACGTGCATTGCACCGACTTCGCCATCGGCTTCACCACCGCCGTCAATGTGGTGGTCGATGCGCTGGATCGCCTGCAGCCGACGGCGGCCAGCCATCACCGGGTGATGATCCTGGAAGTGATGGGCCGCGACGCCGGTCACATCTGCCTGACCGGAGCCATCGCCGGCGGCGCCGACGTCGCCCTGATCCCGGAAATTCCCTATACCATGGACGGCATCGTCAACCGCATCGCCGAGGTCAACCGCGACGGCCGCAACCACGCTTTGGTGGTGGTCGCCGAAGGCTGCATGACCGAAGATGGCCAGCCGCTGACGCAGGCCTGGGGCGACCAGCATCGCTATGGCGGCATCGGCCATTACCTGTCGGAAGCCATCGGCAAACGGGTCGATGCGGAAACCCGCGTCACCGTGTTGGGCCATGTGCAGCGCGGCGGCCAGCCGTCCAACCGCGACCGCCTGTTGGCCTCGGCCTTCGGCGTGCACGCCGTCGATCTGGTCGCCGAAGGTCAATTCGACCGCATGGTCGCCTGGCAGAACACCGACGTCACCGATGTCGCCATCTCCAAGGTGGTCGGCGGGGCGCGCCCGGTCGATCCGGAAGGCGCGCTGGTGCATACCGCGCGCGGCCTGGGCATCTATGTCGGCGAGAAGCGCTGAACGCAGTGCACCCATTCCACAGGCGGCGTTGACCTTGCGGGGTTTTCGCCGCCTGATTGGGCTCTCGCTTTAAGAGAGGGGAGTTGCGGTCATGGTTCAGCTCATTCAGTGGCGTGACGGTTTGAGTGTCGGCCACCCGATGATCGACGCCGACCATCGGGTGCTGGTCGATATGCTCAACAGCCTGCTGAACTCGTTGCTGGAAAACCACAGCGACGAAAGTCTGGCGAGTTCTCTTGATGGGTTGATGGCCTATGCGGATCAGCATTTCGCCCGCGAGGAAGCGGCGATGCGGGCCTCCGGCTATCCCGATGCCGCCGAGCATTTCCGCGAACATGCCGAATTCGCCCGCCAAATCGGCGCCTTCAAAAGCAAATACGACGCTGGCGACACCATGCTGACGCTGGGCGTGATGAAATTCCTGCGCAATTGGCTGACCGACCATATTCTGACCGTCGATAAGCGGCTGGCCAGCCATCTGAATCAGGGCGGCTGACGCTTCCGCCAGCGGCGGCGCTTATTCCGCTTCGGCGATGCGGGCGCGGCGGCGGCGTGGTTGCGTCTTGTCATCGCCCCAGCGCTTGAGCTTGCCGGTGTCGAGGTCGAACAGATCCAGCACCCGCCCAACGCTGTGGTCGATCACATCGAGGATGCTGTCGGGACGGGTGTAGAACGCCGGCACCGGCGGGGCGATGATGGCGCCGATCTCGGATAGCGTGGTCATGGTGCGCAGATGACCGGTGTGCAGGGGCGTCTCGCGCACCATCAGCACCAGCCGGCGGCGCTCTTTCAAGGTGACGTCGGCGGCGCGGGTCAGCAGGGTCGAGGTGATGCCGCTGGCGATCTCGGACATCGAGCGCACTGAACAGGGCGCCACCACCATGCCCCGCGTACGAAACGACCCCGACGAGGGCGCGGCGGCGATGTCCTGCGGCGCATGCACGACGTCGGCGAGGGCGTGAACGTCCTCGACTTTCATGTCGGTTTCATAGGCCAAAGTGATCTCGGCCGAGCGGCTCATGATCAAATGGCTTTCCACGCCCAAGGCGCGCAGGGCCGTCAATAAACGGATACCGTAAAGGACGCCGGAGGCGCCGCTGATACCGACGATAAGAGGGGCTTGGGTCATTATTTTGCTGCTGACAACCGAACGGGACAGGGCATAGTATCTTACTCGGGTACCCACCGTAATGGGAGATCGAGTGATGAGCCTTGTTGACCGTGTTGAGTCTCTCAAAGCCAAGCATGCCGCCCTTGATGAAGACCTAGACGAACACTCCCGCCATCCCAAATACGATGCCGCCACCGTCGCCGAGCTGAAGCGCAAGAAGCTGGCTATCAAGGACGAGCTGGAACGGCTGGTTCGCCCCTGATCCCAGGCTGGGACGCTTCCGGTTTCCCGTTCTAGCCGGGAAACCGGGGGTGCGTCACGCCGTCATCGATTGGCTTTGATCTGGCAAGGGCGCCAGAGCTACCGACTCAACTATTCGTCAACCGGGCGCGGTTACGACCGCTTGGCCGGGTGCAGTTCCTCTTTAAGCTTGCGGCGCTGGTCGGCTTGTTCGGCCTTAAGTTTGTCGCGCTGTTCCTTCTGTTGCAGCTTGACCTTGTCGCGCGCGTCTTTCTGCTGCGCCTTCAGCTTGTCGCGGGCGTCCTTTTGCTGGGCCTTCAGCGCGTCGCGCTTCTGCTTGGCTTGGACCGCAGCAGAATCCTGGCTGGCGGCGGCGGCGACTTGAATGGTTCCAGCCTGGATCGGGGCGGCGGCCTGCACGGGTGCTGCCAGCAGCAAGGTCGCCAAGCCGATGGCGGTCATCACTCTTTTCATATCGATAACCTCTTGGATCGGATGCGTTACACGTTGGAGTGTATATCGTCCGGGAAGCTAGCATACCGCCGATGTCGAAGCCATCCCGTGCGGTCAGGAATGCAGTTGCACCTAGCCAAGCACGCAAATTTCTTGCAAACTCCGGCGGTCAAAAGGACGGCTTATGACCGTCCAGAGGGGCTAGAGGAAACAAACGAAAATGACGAACGCCTACGACCTCGCGTACCAACGGTCGCTGGAAGATCCCGAGGGCTTCTGGGGAGACGCGGCCAAGGAGATTCATTGGTACAAAACCTGGGACAAAGTCCTGGATGACACCAAGGCGCCATTCTACCGTTGGTTCACCGGCGGTGTGGTCAATACCTGCTACAACGCCGTCGATCGCCATGTCGAATCCGGCCGTGGCGAACAGGCCGCCATCATCTTTGACAGCCCCGTCACCCAGACCAAGAAAACCTACACCTATCGCGAACTTCAGGACCAGGTCTCGCGCCTCGCCGGCGTGCTGGCGGGCCTGGGCGTGGTTAAGGGCGACCGCGTCATCGTCTATATGCCGATGATCCCCGAAGCCGCCTTCGCCATGCTGGCCTGCGCCCGTCTGGGCGCGATCCATTCGGTGGTGTTCGGTGGCTTCGCCGCCAACGAGTTGGCGACCCGCATCAACGACTGCACCCCCAAGGTGATCGTGTCGGCGTCGTGCGGCATCGAGACCTCCAAGGTCATCGCCTACAAGCCGCTGCTGGATCATGCCATCGAGCTGTCGGACCACAAGCCGGACCACACCATCATCCTGCAACGCACGCAGGTCGCCGCCGAGATGACGGCGCCGCGCGACATCGACTGGACCAGCGCCGTGGCCGCGGCGACGCCGCATGACTGCGTGCCGGTTGCCGCCACCGATCCGCTGTACATCCTCTATACCTCCGGCACCACCGGGCAGCCGAAGGGCGTCGTGCGCGACAACGGCGGCCACATGGTGGCGCTGAAGTGGTCGATGAAGAACATCTACAACGTCGATCCGGGCGAAGTCTATTGGGCCGCCTCGGACGTGGGTTGGGTGGTCGGCCACTCCTATATCGTCTATGCGCCGCTGCTGCACGGCGCGACCACGCTGGTCTATGAAGGCAAGCCGGTCGGCACTCCCGACGCCGGCGCTTTCTGGCGCGTGATCGCCGAGCACAAGGTGCAGACCCTGTTCACCGCGCCGACCGCCTTCCGCGCCATCAAGCGCGACGATCCGGATGCCGAACTGCTGAAGAAGTATGACCTCAGCCATTTCCGCACCCTGTTCCTGGCCGGCGAGCGTTCGGATCCCGAGACCCTGAAATGGGCCGAGAGCAATCTGAAGGTTCCGGTGATCGATCACTGGTGGCAGACCGAAACCGGTTGGTCGATCGCGGCCAACTGCATGGGCCTGCACGCCTTCCCGGTCAAGCACGGCTCGCCGACCAAGGCGGCTCCGGGCTGGGACATTCAGGTTCTGGACGAAGGTCATCATCAGGTCGAGCCGGGTACGGTGGGCGCCCTGGTGGTCAAGCTGCCGCTGCCTCCGGGCACGCTGACCACCCTGTGGAACGCCGATCAGCGTTTCGTCGATTCGTACATGTACGAATTCCCCGGCTACTACAAGACGGCGGATGCCGGCTTCATCGATGAAGACGGCTACGTCTACGTCATGAGCCGTACCGACGACATCATCAATGTCGCCGGTCATCGTCTGTCGACCGGCGGCATGGAAGAAGTGCTGGCCAGCCATCCCGACGTCGCCGAATGCGCCGTCATCGGCGTGCATGACACCATGAAGGGTCAGCTGCCGCTGGGCTTCCTGGTGCTCAAGCTGGGCGTCACCAAGTCGCATGAGCAAATCGTCAAGGAAGTCATCCAACTGGTGCGCGAGCGCATCGGCCCGGTGGCCGCCTTCAAGACGGCGACCGTGGTCAAGCGTCTGCCGAAGACCCGGTCTGGCAAGATTCTGCGCGGCACCATGCAGAAGATCGCCGAC
>DATGZW010000519.1:0-4344 GCA_035297005.1 Patescibacteria group bacterium | reverse complement strand
CCACCGGGCGCCGGGGCTGGTGACGAGGTAAAGGCCATGCACTGCGCGCGAGCGTCCGGCCAGCCTCAGGATGCGGCACAGGCACCGCTGCACCGTGGCCGCATAGCCGACATCCAGCAGCAGCAACGGCGCGTTGTCGGGCAGGCCGAGGCCGTCGAGATGGGCCAGCAGCGCATGCCTTGCCTCGCCCACATGCCGTTCCAGCCGCGCCGCGGTTTCGCCTGTCGCCACATGGTCGCAAAAACGCTCGAAGCGGTCGCCGGTCAGCGGCGCGTCGGCATCGCTGGCGGGGCAGGGCAGGCCCAAGGCGGCGGCGGCTTCGGCGGCGGTGGCGGGGCGATGGCGCATGCGCACCAGCAGATTGGCCAGACTCTCGCGGTCGGTGGCGTCGGCGATGGCGGCCAGCGCCGCTGCGCGCCGGCTTAGCCAGGCGTCGCCGATCCGCGGGCGTAAGGCGGGGCTGTGGCGGCGCACCGCTTCGCCGAGCACGGCGCCGTCGCGGCGCAGGGCCAGCGCGTGAAGCTGCGGCCGCGCTGTGAGCAGGGCGGCGGCGTGATCGGCCCAAGCGGCCAGCACCGGGCCAAGGACGTGGTGGCCGATCCAACCGGGCGTGGCGGCGTCGGAGATACAGTCTCCCTGTCCCGAAATAAGGAGAGGGGGATTGTGCCTCGGTCCGCCCGTTGACGACACGCTCTACAGGCTCCCGCAGAAGGAAAAGTCGTAATCGAACGGCGCATAGACGTCGCGTAAGGATAGCATGTCGGCGCAGCGGCGGAATTCTTCGCGTTCGAAATCCGACCACAGCGCGAACTGGTCGCGCGCCGCCGGTGGGCGGGTGCCCTGCCGCGCCGCGCCGCGCCGCCCGGAGCCAAGGTTTTCGGCGCTGAAAACCCTGTCGAGATAGGCGTCGGTGATGGCAAGGCGCTGTTGGGTCAGCAGGCCGAAGACTGTGGCGAAGTAGTCGCTGTCCGTCTGCAACCGCTCCATGAGCACCGATTTGATCCAGGGGAAATCCCTGATTTCCTCGGCCCAGACGACGTTTTGCAGACCCTGGCGATAGACGTGCAGCACGGTGCGGGCGCGCGGCTGGGTGAAGTCCACTTTGAACCGCCGCTCCATGGCGCGGCACTCGGCCGCATTCTCGTCGATCAGGCGGTCGATGTCGGCCTTCAGGTCGTCCATGTGGTAGTGCATGGTCGCCTTGATGGCGGATTCGGTGCGCGGCACCGGGTGGCGGATCAGGTTGACGACGGGCACGCGCCGCCCGCCGAACAGGGGCGACGCTTGGCGCTGGACCGCCACTAACTGCGGCAGGGTGATGCCATGGACGTTGCCGATCACCCGATGCGGCACCGCGTCGGCCAGACGCTCCAACTCGTCGAAGACGAAGCTCGGCAGCGAGTCGTAATCGCGGCGGCTTGGCGGCGGCGGTGGAGCGCCGATGCGGGCCGATTGCTCGGCTGTCAGTTCCAGGCGTTCCGGGCGGATGCCGAAGCCGAACAACGACGGCCAATCGGCCTGCCGCCACGCCTGCCAATCCTTGTTCAGCGGGTAAAGGGAGAAGGAATTGAGCGGATGCTCGATGCCGCAATTGCACAGGATGTCGTCATGCAGGTTGAGGCTTCCAGCCAGCCAGATCGACGCCGAATGCCCCCAGGACGTCACCAGAAAGTGGCTCCGCTCCGCCCCCTCCGCGCCGGGTTTACCGTCGGACCCCAGGGCGTAGGGATCGAAATCCCGCGCCGCGTTCAGCAGCCGCGCCGTCTTGGCCAGCAATTGGCGAAGCTGCCGGTTTTCATCGTCCAGAGGGCCGGCCTGTAGCGGCGGGGAAGCGTTGGCGGTCATGGTCTCATCCTGAGTCAGTCCGCATTAAACAAAAGAGAAATCATAGCCGAAGCGGCCATAAATTTGGTCGAGCCGCATCGCCGCATGGACACGCCGGAACTCGGCCTGTTCAAACGCCGACCAGCGGGAGAATTGCTCCCGTTCGCCCGGCGGAAGCGTTCCCGTCGGTGACCAGACATTCCGCCCGGCAGAGAGGTTTTGCGGCGAGAATACCTTGTCGAGATAGTCTTTGCCGACCACGATCCGCTTGTGACATAGCCGTTCCACGGTGTTGGCGAACACGCGTTCGTCGCTTTGCAAGCCTTCAAGCGTGAGCGCTCCGTGCTGCGGGTGTTTGGCCAGATCCTCGCCCCATAATTCGTTGACCAGATGAAGACGGAAGATGACCAGGGCGGCGGCGGAGCGCAGGTCTTGGAAGTCCACGCCGTAAGATTTTTCCATCTCCCGGCATGCTTCGGCGTTGCGCGCGGCATAGTCCGCCGCCAGGGTCAGCACTTCGTCCGGTTGTTGGTTGACCAGCATCTTGATGGCGCATTCGGTGCGGGGCACCGGATGGCGGATCAGGTTGACCACCGGAACCGTGCGGCCGCCGAACAGGCGTCTCAAGCTGGGCGAGGCGCGGTAAAGCTGCCACAGCATGGTGCCGTGAACGTTGCCGAGAAAGCGGCAGGGGGTCGGCGCGGCCACCGCTTCCAACTCGTCGAAGAGGTAGGTGGGGAAGGCCTCCATGTCGCGCGGCGGGGTGAGCGGGCAGGCCAGACCGGCATCGTCATAGGCTTGGCGCAGATAAGACCCGACGGCGCCGAAACGGAACATCTCCGGCGTCGCCCCCGCCAGCCAGGGCAGCACCGGCTTTTGCCGGTAATGGTGAAGCGCTTCGAAGGGATGCATGTTGCCCACGGGGCACATGATCTCGTCGTGCAGGCTCAGACTGCCGGCCAGCCAGGTGGCGCCGCAGGCTCCCATGGACGGGATCAGAAAATGATGAAAGGGCGTGTCGGTCATGGCGTCGTGGCCTTTGGGGCATGCTGAAGCTCGACCAGGCGGTCGAAGCCGTGATCGCGCAGGCTGGCGGCGAGATGCCGGTGGTGGGCCGAGGCGGAGAGGATCAGCGGAGCGGTTCGCGGTTCCTCTTCGGCCAGGAAGACGTCGAGCGGGCAGACATCGATCCAGTCGATAAAGCCGGGCGGCGTCGCGTCCACATAGCCGGCGAGATAGAGCGTCGGGTGGTTGTCCATCCGCTGGCGCAGCCGCATCGCTTCGGCTCCGCTGCCCAGAATGACATAGGGGGTGGGGACCGGCAGCAGCCGCGCCATGGCGTCGATTTGCCGATAAAGCGATTGTTCCTGTGCGGTCGGGGCGGCAGCCTCGCCGCGCATCCGCCGCCGCTGCGCCGCGCGCAGCATGGGCGAGGCGTCCAGCGGAACACAGCGGCGCTGGTCGAGTTGGCGGCCGATGGCGCGCCAATGCTGGCTGGCGATCAGCACCACCGCAGCACCGTCGGCGGCTTGGCCCGAGAACATGGCAGTGGATAGGATCGGCTTGCCTTGGAAAAGGCCGGATTTGGTATCGTCGATGAAGCCGCGAAGGGGAATGCCGAAGCGCAGCAATTCGGTATGCACGATATCCCCGCCGATGCCGGTTCCGAAGATATGGACGGGGGCGTCGATGGGCAGCTCAAGGCAGGAGGCGGCATGCTTCATACCGGAAGACCATTATGGACGAACGGAATATTGGAAGCGTTCAACTGCGTCCTTGCCTCACTTGCCGGCACGATCATGGCACAGTGTTAAAGCCTAGTTTTGAAAGATTGCCAAATCGTTTAGAGTGACGGTTGCGGACACAGCCAATCCCGCCATTTTTTCCTTGCATCGGCATGGCTGGCCTTACATGACTAGCGTCATCGCCTCTCTGTCCGGCCCTGGCGAATTCCACTGGAACGATCAAGCATGCAAGACGCAACCGGCAGCGTTGTTTGGATTACCGGGCTGTCGGGAGCGGGGAAGACGACCGTGGCCCATCGGGTGTGGACGGCGCTGCGGGAACGCGGCACTCCCGCTATCTATCTGGATGGCGATGTGCTGCGCGCCATGCTGGGGGCAGTCGAAGCCCATTCGCTGGAGCAGCGCCGCGCCCTGGCCCATAGCTATGGCCGTATCTGCGCCGAACTGGCACGCCAGGGCTTCACCGTGGTTTGCGCCACCATTTCGATGTTCCACGATGTGCGCCGGTGGAACCGTGAGCATCTTCCTGGCTATGTGGAAATCTATCTGCGCGTGCCCGTCGCCGAACTGACCCGCCGCGACGCCAAGGGGCTGTACGCCAAGGCGGCGCAGGGAGCCGGCAACATGATGGGGCTGGATCTGCCCTTCGAGGAGCCGCTGACGCCGGATCTGGTCATCGACAATTTCGGCGCGACCGATGTGGATGCGGCGGAGCGTCTGATTCTCACTCTATTCGATAAAGAAGCGTCGTCATGAGCGTCCAATTCGGCAGCAA
>DATGZW010000518.1:0-4038 GCA_035297005.1 Patescibacteria group bacterium | reverse complement strand
CTGCGCAAGGCCCGCGTCAACGTGGTCGGCGTGGTCGGTCTGGTCGAAAACATGCCGTCGGGCACCGCTCAGCGTCCGGGCGATGTCGTTACCTCGATGTCGGGGCAGACCATCGAAGTGATCAACACCGACGCCGAGGGCCGCTTGGTTCTGGCCGATGCGCTGTGGTACACGCAAGGGCAGTTCAAGCCGAAGATCATGGTCGATCTGGCGACGCTGACCGGAGCCATCATCATCTCGCTGGGCGACGCCTATGCCGGGCTGTTCTCCAACGATGACGATCTGGCCAACCAGTTGCTTGCCGCCGGCAAAGGCGTCGGCGAGCAGGTGTGGCGGATGCCGCTGGGCGAGCCCTATGACAAGCAAATCAAGTCGGACATCGCCGACATGAAGAACACCGGCGGGCGCGAGGGCGGCAGCATCACCGCCGCGATGTTCCTCAAGCGCTTCGTCAACGACGTTAAATGGGCGCATCTGGACATCGCCGGGGTGACCTGGGCCAAGAAGGACGGCCCCGTGACCCCCAAGGGCGCCACCGCTTTCGGCGTGCGCCTGCTGGATCGTCTGGTCGCCGAGAACTACGAGCAGAAGTGACGTTGTGCTGAAGGTCGATTTCGCAGCGGCGGCGGCAGGGGCGCAAGCCCTGGCCGTCGGCGTGCGTCCGGGCGGGGTGCTGGGTGCTGCCGCGCAAGCGGTCAACACTGACGGCATTTTGACCCGCGCTCTGGCCACCCTGAAGGGCTTCAAGGGCGAGGATGAAGAGACGCTGTCGGTGTTCACCGCTGACGGCCTGCGCGTGCTGGTCGGCCTTGGCGACGGTGACGAAGACGACGATGAGGATGAACCCGAGGCGCTGCGTCTGCGCCGTATCGGCGGGTCGCTGTTCATCGATCTGGCGGATAGCGGCATCGACCATCTGACGGTGGCGCTCGATCTGCCGGCGGAACTGGCCGCCGAACTGGCCTATGGCATGCGCCTGCGGGCCTGGCGTCCGGCGGCGCGCTATCAATCCAAACCCGATCCCGACGAGGCGTGGACCCTGACCGCCGCCACCATTGTTACCGACGATCCCACCGCCGCCGCCGCCCATTACGCCCGCCTGGACGCGGTGGCCGAGGGCGCGGCGCTGGCCCGTGATCTGGTGGTCGCCCCCGCCAACGAACTGACTCCGCCCGCCTTCGTCGAACGGGTCAAAATGCTGGAAAGCCTGGGCGTCGCGGTCGAGGTTCTCGACGCCGGGCGGGCTTGCTTGACCCTGCTGCAAGCGGTCGGGCAGGGCAGCCAACATCCCCCCTGTCTGGTGGTTCTGCGGTGGACCGGCGGCAAACCGGGGGCGGCGCCGCTGGCCTTCGTCGGCAAAGGCATCACCTTCGACACCGGCGGCTTGTCGATCAAAGACGACGAAGACATGGACGAGATGAAGGGCGACATGGCCGGTGCCGCCGCAGTGGTCGGCACCCTGCACGCTCTGGCCAGCCGCAAGGCCCGCGTCAATGCGGTGGGCGTGCTGGCGATTGCCGAGAACATGCCGTCGGGCCGCTCGCTGCGCCCCGGCGACGTGCTGCGCAGCTATGCCGGGCTGACCGTCGAGGTGGTCGACACCGACGCCGAGGGCCGCTTGGTCCTGGCCGACGCCCTGGCCTATACCGCCGCCACCCTGGCCCCGCGCGTGATGATTGATCTGGCGACGCTGACCGGGGCGGTCGAGGAAACACTGGGCCGTCACCGCGCCGGGCTGTTCTGCGCCGACGATACTCTGGCCGACGCCCTGTTCGCCGCCGGAGAGGCCGAGGATGAGGCGCTGTGGCGTTTGCCGCTGACCGACCGCTATGACGAGGCGCTGAAGTCTCTGGCCGCCGATCTGCGCAATTGCAGTTGGGACGACGACGCCCCCGATGCCCTGCATGCGGCGCGGTTCCTGCAACATTTCGTCCCCGAGGGTTTGCCTTGGGCGCATCTCGACATCGCCGGCACCTCGGAACAAGAGGAAGACGGGCCGCTGGCTGCCGAAGGACCAAAAGGCTTTGGCGTTCGCCTGCTGGACCGTCTGGTCGCGGACGCTTTCGAGGAGTAGGCTTGGCCGCATGACCACCCGTATCGGCTTTTATCATCTTGTCCGTTCGCCGCTGGAAAAGGCCTTGCCGCAGCTTGTGCAAAAGGCGCTGCAAGCGGGGGCGCGCGTGCTGGTGATGGCGGGTTCTGCCGAACGCGTGGAGCATCTGGACTCCCTGCTGTGGACCTTCGATCCGGCATCCTGGGTGCCGCATGGCACCGCTCGCGACGGCGATGCCGATTTGCAGCCGGTGTTCATCACCGACCGCGACGACAATCCCAACAATGCCAACATGCTGTTCCTCACCGACGGGGTGGTCCCGGCCAGTGTGGACGGCTATGCCCGCTGCTTCGCCCTGTTCGACGGCAATAGCGACGAGGCTGTACAGACCGCCCGCGACTTGTGGAAGGCTTGGAAGGGCAGTGGATTAGAGCTCATCTACTACCAGCAGACCGAACAGGGCGGCTGGCAGGAAAAAGCCCGCGCAGGGGGCGACTCACCAACGACTTGACGCCATCGCCGGAACCCAATGCGGCGATCGGGCGGGAGGAAGCGCATGCTTAACGGCAAGGTATTGGTCGCTCAAGGTGGCGGCCCGACGGCGGTGATCAATCAGTCCATGGTCGGCGCGGTGCTGGAATCGCGTAAGTTCCGCAATGTCGATCTGGTCTATGGCGCCTTTCACGGGGTGCGCGGCATCGTTGACGAGGACTTCCTCGATCTGACCCAGGAGACCACGCATAACCTGGAAATGGTGGCGCAGACCCCGTCCTCGGCGCTGGGTTCGACCCGCGACAAGCCGGATCTGAAATACTGCCAGGAAATCTTCAAGGTTTTGAAGGCGCATGGCGTCGCTCATTTCTTCTATATCGGCGGCAACGACAGCTCGGACACCGTGCGTATCGTCAGCGAGGAAGCGCAGAAAGCCGATTACCCGCTGCGCACCATCCATATCCCCAAGACCATCGACAACGATCTGGTCGAGAACGACCACACCCCCGGCTTTCCCTCGGCGGCGCGCTTCGTCGCGCAAGCCTTCATGGGGGCCAACCTCGACAACTGGGCGCTGCCTGGGGTCTATGTCGCGGTGGTGATGGGGCGGCATGCCGGCTTCCTGACGGCGGCCTCGGCGCTGGGCAAGAAGTTTCCCGATGACGGCCCGCATTTGATTTATGTGCCCGAGCGGGTGTTCGATATCGATAGCTTCCTCGGCGACGTCAAGGCCGTCTATGACCGCTATGGCCGTTGCGTCATCGCTGTCTCGGAAGGTATCCACGACGCCTCCGGGGCTCCCATCGCCCTGAAGTTGGCCAAGGTGGTCGAGCATGACGCGCATGGCAATGTGCAGCTATCCGGCACCGGCGCTTTGGCCGATCTGCTGTGCGAGGAAATCCGCAGCAAGTTGAAGATCAAGCGGGTGCGCGGCGATACGCTGGGCTATGTGCAGCGCAGCTTCGTCGGCTGTGTCTCGGACGTCGATCAACGTGAAGCCCGCGAAGTGGCGGAAAAGGCGGTGCAGTTCGCCATGTGGGGCAGCACCGACGGTTCGGTGACCATCCAGCGCACGGGGTTCTATTCCGTCGATTACAAGCTGATGCCGCTGCAATCGGTGGCCGGCAAGACCCGGCACATGCCCGACGAGTTCATCTCGGAATCGGGCACCGACGTCACCGACGCCTTCCGCCTGTATTTGCGTCCGTTGCTGGGTTCGGGCATGCCCGACGCTTTCCGGCTGCGTAGCCAGAGCAACAGCGTGGCGAAGATTCTGGGGTAAAAGTGACGGCTGTGGAGGTGTCCTCGGACACCTCCACAGGCATTTACGATACCGCTTCGGCGGCTTCCAAGGCGTCGTTGGCGGCCAGCCAGACTTCCTCGGCCTTGGCGATGACGCGGCCCATATCGGCGATTTCGCGCTTCAACGCCGAGACCTTGTCGGCGGGGCCGTCATAGATCTTGGGGTCGGCCAGCTTGGCGCTCAGTTCGGC
>DATGZW010000517.1:0-6866 GCA_035297005.1 Patescibacteria group bacterium | reverse complement strand
CCGGGGAGTTTCCCCGGACCCGCTTGCGCCGCAACCGCCGCGACCCCTGGTCGCGGCGGCTTGTCGCCGAGAACATCCTCACCACCGCCGATCTGATCTGGCCGGTCTTCGTCACCGAAGGCGAGAACCAGCGCGTCGAGATCAAATCGATGCCGGGCGTGGTGCGCTATTCCCTGGACCGCTTGATCGACGCCGTGGGCGAAGCGCGGGAGCTTGGCATTCCCGCCATCGCTCTGTTCCCCCAAGTCGATGCAGCCCTGAAAACCCCCGACGCGCGGGAAGCCGTCAATCCGGACAACCTGATTTGCCGGGCCGTGCGGGCCATCAAATCGGCATTCCCCGATTTGGGCGTAGTCTGCGACGTGGCGCTGGATCCCTTCAACAGCGACGGCCATGACGGCTTGGTGATCGATGGCTATGTCGAGAACGACCGCTCGGTCGAGGTGCTGGTGCAGCAAGCGCTGGTCCAGGCCCAGGCCGGTTGCGACGTGCTGGCCCCGTCCGACATGATGGATGGCCGCATCGCCGCCATGCGCGACGCTTTGGATGCGCAAGGACTGATCCAGGTACGCCTGATGTCCTACGCCGCCAAATACGCCTCGGCCTTTTACGGTCCGTTCCGCGACGCCATCGGCACCCAATCGGCGCTGAAGGGCGGCGACAAGAAGACCTATCAGATGGACCCCGCCAATTCCGACGAGGCCTTGCGCGAAGTGGCGCTGGATCTCAAGGAAGGCGCCGATATGGTGATGGTCAAGCCCGGCATGCCCTATCTGGACATCGTGCGCCGGGTAAAGGAGACCTTCGCCGTGCCGACCTTCGCCTATCAGGTGAGCGGTGAATACGCCATGCTCAAGGCCGCCGCCCAGAACGGTTGGCTGGACAACGACCGGGTCGTGCTTGAAAGCCTGCTGGCCTTCAAGCGCGCCGGAGCCGATGGCGTCCTCACCTATATGGCGGTCGAGGCCGCCAAGCTGCTGCGTCAGGGCTGACCAAGCCAGTCCTTGACCACCGCGATCTGCTCCGGCTCGAACAGGGCCGGAGCATGACCGCAGCCGGGAAACTCAACCAACGCCGATTTGGGGCCGCGCTGGGTCATCTCGGCGGCGGTGTCCTTGGTCAGGATATCCGAGTCCTCACCGCGCAAGGTCAGCGTCGGGCAGCGGATCTGGTCCCAGACCGGCCAGAACGAGATATCCTCGATCGTTGGCGGAATCGACGCTGCCGCGATGGTGGGGTCGTAATGCAGCCGCAGCCCGCCGCCCGCTGCCGGGCGAGTGCTGGTTTCCGCCACATGCCGCCAATCCTCGTCGCGCGTGATGCCAAAGGTCGCCATCGCCTGACGCAGATAGGCCTCGGCATCGGTCAACGTGGCGAACTGCGGATCGCTGCCGACAGCGGAGGAAATCCGCGTCAATCCGGTTGCCGGAAGGAACGGCCCAATATCGTTGAGGATCAACCGGCGAATCGGCGAGCCCGGCAGCGCCGCCAGCGACATGCCGATCATGCCGCCCATCGACGTCCCCAGCCAATCGACCTGCTCGACGTCCAGACGGGCGATAAGTGCGGCGCAAACGGACAGATAGGTCGGCAGGACATAGCTCGCCTTGACCACCAACCACTCGCTGTCGCCACGCCCCGGCATGTCCGGGCAGACCACCCGCCAACCGTCCGCCAAAGCCTTGGCCACAAGATCGAAGTCGCGCCCGGTGCGGCTTAAGCCATGCACGCAGACCAGAACCCGCGGATTGGCCGGATCGCCCCATTCGGTATAGGCCACCCGGTGAAATCCATAGGCTCCCAAGGCCGAAATATGCTTCTGGCGCATGCTGCGCGTCTTTCCAATGGTTGAATTCCGGTCAATTGTGGCTCAGGCCGCGGCGAATGACCAGGGTCATGCGACCGCCGCGCCGATTGAATTCCGCCGCCGGGCGGGCCATTGTCGGTGGATGAAGACCATGGCGAAACTGGGTGCCACCGTGGTGCTTGCCGTTTTGGCGACACTGGGGGGGCTGGGGTGGTGGTTGAACGGCTCGCAGCCGCGCAACGAGGGAAATCTTCGCCTGCCCGGCCTGAGGGCGGCGGTCACGGTGGCGCGCGACGAGGCCGGAGTGCCGCGCATCATCGCCGAGTCCGACCATGACGCCTATTTCGCCCTGGGCTTCGTGCATGCGCAGGATCGCTTGTGGCAGATGGAGATGCAGCGCCGCCTGGGTGCCGGGCGTCTGGCCGAGATCCTCGGCGCTCCCGCCCTGGCCACCGACACCTTCATGCGCACGCTGGGGCTTTACCGCTTAGCCCAACAGGATTTCGCCAGCTTCGACCCCGAGGTGAAGGACGGCTTGGAAGCCTATACCGCCGGAGTGAACGCCTACTTGTCCACCCATCACGGGCCATTGGCGCCGGAATTCGTACTGCTGCGCCACACTCCCGAGCCGTGGACTCCCGCCGACAGCGTGGTCTGGGGCAAGCTGATGGCCATGCAACTGGCCGGCAATTGGCGCGACGAGTTGTTGCGCGCCCGATTGCAGGCCAGCCTGCCGGCTGAGCAAATCGCCGATCTATGGCCCGGCTATCCGCGCAGCCAACCCGTCACCATCGGTCTGACAGAACCATTCCTCGACCATATGCTGGCAGCCATCCCCTCGGCGGTGATGCCGCATCTGGCTTCGAACGTCTGGGTGGTATCGGGCGAGCGCAGCCAGACCGGCAAGCCGATCCTCGCCAACGACCCGCATCTGGGCTTCCAAGCGCCGATCTTGTGGTATCTGGCCACCCTTTCAACCCCCGATCTGGAGGTTGCCGGCGGCACCGTACCGGGCACACCGTTCCATCTTCTGGGGCATAACCGCCGCATCGCCTGGGGGCTGACCACCACCCAAAGCGACACCATGGATCTGTTCATCGAAAAATCCGACGGAGACGGCTATTTGACCCCCGACGGGCCGCAGCCGTTCAAGACGCGCAGCGAAACCATCAAGATCCGCAATGCCGATCCGGTGCTGGTGACCGTGCGGGAAACCCGTCATGGTCCGGTGATCTCCGACGTGCTGGGAGAAAAGGCCGACGGCCAGATCCTGGCCTTGTCGGCTGCCGCCTTTCAGCCCGAAGACCGCACCATCCAGGCCGTCTACAAGATCAACCGGGCGGGCAACTGGGACGAATTCCAGGCGGCGCTGGAGGACTTCCATGCCCCGCAGCAAAACATCGCCTATGCCGATGTCGATGGGCATATCGGACTGACCTCGCCGGGGCGCATCCCCATCCGCAAATCCGGCGACGGCACCCTGCCCCGGCCCGGCTGGACCGGCGAGTTCGACTGGGTCGGCTGGGTGCCGTTCAACGACCTGCCGCGCGTGTTCGATCCGCCATCGGGGGTGATCGTCAACGCCAACAACAAGATCGTCGGCGACAACTACCCCTATCTGCTAGCCGCCAACTGGCCCGAAGGCTACCGCGCCCAGCGCATTCTTGAACGTCTGGATGAGCGTTCGCGTCATTCCATCGAAGACATGGCCGCTCTACAGATGGATAATCTGTCACTGATGGCGGTCGAGTTGAAGCCGCTACTGCTCCAACAGCCGGCGGTGGGGCCGCGCGCCAAGGTGGTGTATGATCTGCTGAAGGGGTGGGACGGCGTCGCCGACCCGCGCGCCACCGAGCCGTTGATCTTCGAGGCGTGGCTGCGCCAGTTGCAGCACGATTTGCTGACGCCCTCGCTGGGGCCATATGGCGAGACCTTCCCCATTCTGCATCCGCGCTTTCTCAAGGCGGTGCTGCAAGGCCATACGCAATGGTGCGTCGGACTCAATCAGCCAGCCCCGCCCGATTGTCATGCCGTGGTCGCCCACGCCCTCGACACCGCGCTGGATGGGCTGCGCCGCCGCTTCGGCGACAACATGGGCGAATGGCGCTGGGGCGACGCCCATATCGCCCGCTTCGACGCCTTGCTGTTCAGCCATATCCCTGTGCTGGACGCGGCGAGCAGCCTCAGCTTGGGCACCGGGGGGGATGATTTCACTGTTCAGCGCGGCGGCATGGGTGAGGTCGATCCGGCCTCACTGACCCATACGCATGGCGCCGGCCTGCGCGCCGTCTATGATTTGTCCGACCTGGAGGCCAGCCGCATCGTCATCGCCACCGGCCAATCGGGCAACCCGCTATCGGCACATTGGGGCGATATGCTGGAGTTGTGGGGACAAGGCGGCAGCATGCCTCTGCCGCCACGCCGTCCGGCGACCCATGTTGTACTGCTGGAGCCGCCATCGTGACATCCGGCGCGTTCATGGCGCGCGGCGCGCTAGGCGATGGAACCATTATCGAAACCAGCAGCGTCGCCCATGATCATAATATCGTGGAGCTTCTTCGCCGCGCCGGATTCCCCGCACGCCCGTCGAGCAGCACCGCCGAGGCGGATTGACCGCGCCCCCCTTGCATGTTACGGGACTCCACATGTTCGAGATGCTATCGCAGGGCCTGCTGGTCAAACTGGGGAGGCCGTCATGAACAGACCCACCGTGTTTCTCGGGGCCGCCGTGTTGGCCGTGGCCATTTTGGCGGTCGGCCGCCTGACCCTGGGACCGGCCCCTGTCACCGTCGAGGCGCCCCAGCATAATGTGGTCTTGCAGGTCTATGGCCTGGGTACCGTGGAAGCCCGCATCCTCTCCAAGATCGCCTTCCAAGTGCCTGGAGCGCTTCAGACCTTGCGGGCCGATGTGGGAGATCATGTCGCCGCAGGAACGGTTCTGGCGAGACTCGATTCCGCCGAGCAGATGGCCCGGCTGGAACAAGCCAAAGCCGCCGTCCACCAAGCCGAAGCGGGCCTGGAACAGGCGCGGGCCGGAGTGGTCAAGGCGGACGCCATGCGGATCAAGAAGGCCGGGGTCAGCCGCCGCCGTACCTCGCTGGTCAAGGAAGGCTGGACCTCGCCGGAAGTGGCCGAGGATGCCCGTACCGACGACGATGCCGCCCGCGCCGATTTGACCGTCGCCCGCAGCGCGATCACCGTCGCCGAAGCCAATCTGGATGCCGCCAAAGCCGCCCTCAACCGCGAACAGGTGGTGCTGGATCAACATGTCCTGACAGCGCCTTACGACTCGATCATCATCCAGCGCCTCAAGGAAGCGGGGACTGTCATCAGCGGCAATGATCCGGTGTTCACGGTGATCGACGCCGACACCATCTGGGTGCTGGCCTATGTCGAGGAAGCCCGCTCCGGCGGTCTGGCTCTTGGCCAAACGGCGGAGGTCCGCCTGCGCTCCCGCCCTGGCGAGATGTTCCCCGGCCGCGTCGCCCGCATCGATGTGGAAAGCGATCGAGTGTCGGAAGAACGGAAGGTTTACGTCGCCTTCGACCACATTCCCGCCGATATCCATCTGGCCGAACAGGCCGAGGTGCTAATCACCACCGCCAACCTGCCCAAGGTGTCGATGGTGCCGCAAGCCGCCGTCACCGATTACAAGCAGGGGCGCGGCACTGTCTGGGCCGTCGAGGACGGACGCCTGACGCCCTATCGTGTCCGCTTCGGCGCCGCCAGCCTGGACGGCCGTCTGCCGGTGCTGGACGGTTTGCCGGCCGACGCGGCGATCGCCGACACCCTGCCCGACCATCCCGAAGCCGGCCAGCGAGCGCGCATGGTGACGCCGTGAATCTGGGCCTGCGCGACCTCACCCATAATCTGGGGCGTTTCATCGTTACCTGCCTGGGCATCGGTTTGCTGCTGGGGGTGGTCGAAGGCATGGTTGGCATCTATCGCGGGCTGGTCGATGACTCGCTGGCGCTGTCGCGCGGCGCTGGAGCTGATCTCTGGGTGGTCGAGGATCAGCGGCAAGGCCCCTTCGCCGAGGTCAGCCGCCTGCCGCGCGACATCCGCGACGGCATCGCCCGCATCTCGGGCGTCAGTGATGCCGGAGCGGTCACCTATCAGTCGGTCCAGGCCATCGCCGGAGGTCTGCGCTTGCGGCTGTTCGTCGTCGGTTACGAGCCCGGTCGCCTGGGTGGCCCGCCGATCCTGATCGCCGGGCGGCCGATCGAGCAAAGCCATTACGAGATCGTTCTCGATCAAAGCGCCCAACTGCCTCTGGGCGCCACCGTGCGCCTGGGGCGTCACGATTTCACCGTGGTCGGCCTGACGCGCCGCCAAGTCAGCGCCGCTGGCGATGCCGGGGCATATATCACCTTGCTCGACGGGCAGGTTTTGCAGTTCGAGATGGAGCCGCCCGCCGCCCGCAATGCCGTGGCGCGCGGCGAGCCGCCTGCCGACACCAACACCATCAACGCCGTGGTCGCCCGCCTGGAGGCCGGCGGCGATGTGGCCGCGGTGGCGGGCGCGATCCGACGCTGGAAACATCTGGAGGTTCTGACCCAGGACGAGCAGGAAGCCCTGCTGTCCAAGGCCTTCATCGACAAGGTGCGTAAGCAGATCGGACTGTTCGCCACCTTGCTGGTGATCGTCGCCACGGTCATCATCGCCTTGATCGTCTACACCATGACCTTGGACAAAGTGCGCGAGATCGCCACGCTGAAGCTGATCGGCGCCCCTGACCGGGTCATCGTCGGCATGATCGTCCAACAAAGTCTGGCCTTGGGCATTCTCGGCTTCGTCTTCGGCACCGCCTATGTGAACGTCATCGCCCCCTATTTCCCCCGCCGGGTGGTGCTGTTGACCAGCGACGCCTCGGCGCTGGCGGGGGTGACGGTGCTGGCTTGTCTGGCCGCCAGTGCGCTGGCCGTGCGCTACGCGCTGCGAGTCGATCCCGGCCGCGCACTGGCCGGTTAGGAAAGCGCCATGCCCGCAACTCCTCTCGTCAAACTGCGCAATGTGACCAAGCGCTATGGCAGCGGCCAATCGCAGGTGACGGCGCTGG
>DATGZW010000516.1:0-3510 GCA_035297005.1 Patescibacteria group bacterium | reverse complement strand
CGGCGCCCGCTCGCTGGTGGCCAGTCATTGGCAGGTGCCGTCGGCGGCCACCGCGAATTTGATGGTCGGCCTGTTCCAACGGCTGGCGGCTAATCCGGCGATGGGAACCGCCGAAGCGCTGCGCCAGTCTCAATTGGCTCTGATGGATCACGAGGAAACGGCGCATCCGTTCTTCTGGGCCGCTTTCACGGTGATCGGCGACGGCGGACGGCTCGCCCCCGCCGCGGCACCGCAACCTTGACCAAGGGCATGCCCATGACCGCCACACCCGCCCGTCACTCTTTCGCCCTGGCGCCCGCGCGCCGGGCCGCCACAATGGCTTTGACCGCGCTGGCGGTTCTGCTGGCGGGTGCTGCGGACTCCATGGCCAGCGTCACCTTGGTGGTGGTCGAAGCGCGCGGCGTCAAGCTGGAGGCCGGTCAGGTGGTGGATGGCAGCCAGTCCTTGGTGCTGCTGGACGGCCAGCAGGTCACGCTGATGTCGCCCGAAGGCCGCATGTTGAAGCTGCGCGGCCCCTCGGACAAGCCGCCTGCGCCCGGTGAAGCGGTGGCCACGGCGGACATGGCGGCGGCGTTGCAATCTTTGGTGACGCAGAACGCCGCCCGCACCGACAAGACCGGTGTGGTCCGCAGCGGCGGCAAGGAAGTGGTGCCGCCGGAGGCTTGGCTGCTTGACG
This sequence comes from Patescibacteria group bacterium, assembly GCA_035297005.1. Taxonomy (GTDB): domain Bacteria; phylum Pseudomonadota; class Alphaproteobacteria; order Rhodospirillales; family Magnetospirillaceae; genus DATGZW01. The sequence goes on along the minus strand of DATGZW010000516.1, from coordinate 2,834 downwards.
TCAGCAGCTCCGGTATCCGCTGCCTGCCCGAAGGGAGTCCCGTCACCTTTTGGCGGCCACAGGCGGGGGAGGCGGTTTCGCTGGTGATCGCGCCCTCCGACCGCAGCTGGCGGGTCCGTGCCGATTGGCCAAAAGGAGCCGACCGGCTGACCTTGCCGGGAACCATTCCCTTGCGCAAGCGCTCGACCTATGTGGTCCGCGTCGGCGACAACGAAATCATGCTGACTGTGGTGGCCTTGCCGGCGGCTTTGGACAATGACGCCATGCGGGCCGGCTGGATGCTTGACGTCGGCTGCAACGCCCAGGTTCACGCCTTGCTCAAGCAACAGCGCAAATGAAACTGTCGCTCAAAGGGTGGCCGGTTCTCGCCGTCGTCACCATCCTCTCGGCGGCGATTGCTTTTGGCAGCGTTCATTACGTCTCGTTCCTGACCTTGGGCGAGCGGACCGTTGCCGACATCCGCACGGCGACGCTGCTGCCGCCCGAGCCCCAGGATCCGGATGTGGTGATTGTCGCCATCACCGAAGACACGCTGACCCGTTTCCCCTATCGCTCGCCGGTCGATCGGGCCTTTCTGGCCAGCTTGCTGCGCCAGCTGGAAAGCCGCAAACCGCGCGCCATCGCCATGGATGTGCTGCTCGATCAGGCGACCGAGCCGGATAAGGACGACCAGCTCAAGGACGCCATCGCGGGGCTGACGGTTCCGTTGGCGGTGTCCTACACCGACAACCCAGATATCGTCGATGAGGACCAGCTCGCCTATCTCAACGCCTTCCTGCCGCCGCGCGTGCGGGTCCGGGCTGAGTTGAACACCGACCCGGTTGACGGCGTGGTGCGCTGGATCTATCCCGGCAAGCTCAATTCCGATGGAAGCTACAGCCTGGGCTTCGCGCGTGGCGTGGCGGCGCGGGTTGGCGCTGAAACTCCGGCGCAGTCGGTGGAGATGGCGTGGCACGGCAGTCCGGACCGCAAAACCTCGGCCTTCCGCATGTTTCCGGCGCATCTGGTGCCGATTTTGCCGGCGGCGTGGTTCACCGGCAAGATCGTCCTGATCGGCGAGGTGGTCAGCCTGACCGACCGTCATCGGACTCCGTTCGCCAGCGTCTATTCCGGCCCCGAAGGAGAATTGCCGGGCATCGAGATCCATGCGCATGCCGTGTCGCAGATGCTATCGGGGCGGCTGTCGCGTAAGCTTAGCTGGCCCAGCGAGGCAGCCTTTGCGCTGGCGCTGGCGGCGCTCGGCATGGGCTTCGGCCGGTTGAACCTTAGCCTGTTGCGCCAACTCAGCCTGGCCGGAACGACTTTGGCGATGTTATGGGCGGCGTCCTTCGCCCTGTTCCATTATGTCGGCCTGATGGTGCCGCTGGTCGAGCCAAGCTTGGCCTTCGCGCTGGCCATCTGGGGCACCGACGCCTTCACCGGGCGTGAAAGCCGCCGTCAGAAGGAATTCATCAATTCGGCCTTTTCGCGCTATCTCAATCCCCAATTGGTCAGCCAGCTGTCGAACGATCCTTCGCGCCTGACCCTTGGCGGCGAATCCCGCGACATGACCTTGCTGTTTTGCGACGTGCGCGGCTTCACCACCATTTCCGAACTGTTCGACGCGCAAGGCCTGACGCGGTTGATGAACCGCTTCCTGACCCCGATGACAGACGTCATCCTGCAAAACAAGGGCACCATCGACAAATACATGGGCGATTGCATCATGGCCTTTTGGAACGCCCCCTTGGACGATCCCGACCATGCCGCCAACGCCTGCCGCTCGGCCCTGGTCATGATGGAACGTCTGGCCCCGTTGAACGCCGAACTGGAGGCGGACGCCAAGATCGAGAACCGCCGTCACGTGCCGATCAAAATCGGCATCGGACTGAACAGCGGAACGGCGGTGGTCGGCAACATGGGCTCGACCCAGCGCTTCGACTATTCCGTCCTGGGCGACAACGTCAATCTGGCGTCACGCCTGGAAGGCCAGAGCAAGGGCTATGGCGTCAGCGTGGTGATCGGTGAAAACACCCGTACCCGTGCGCCCGACTTCGCCTGTCTGGAACTGGATCTGATCCAGGTCAAAGGAAAAACCGAAGCGGTGCGGATCTTTGCCTTGCTGGGAGACGCCACGATGGCTGCCTCGGCGCCGTTCCAGGCGCTAGCGGCTGAACACGCGGTGATGCTGGCGGCCTATCGGGGCCAGAATTGGGCGGCGGCGGAAAGCGCCATTGCCCGATGCCTGACGCTGGGCGCGGAGTTCAGCTTCCAACGCTTCTACGAAATCTACCAAGAACGCATCAACAGCTTCCGCATCGCGCCGCCGCCGATGCCGTGGGACGGGGTTTATGTGGCGCTGAGCAAATAGCTAGGCCCATGCCCCGTAGTGATGGCCAGGGCGGAATAGAGCTGTTGGCCGCCAGGGGGCTGGAATGGGGGTTCGTCTTTTTCGCCCCCACTAGAAATGGCTGAATTCTAACGTTTTCTAAGGATATAATGGCGGAAGAGGTGGGATTCGAACCCACGGAACCCTTGCAGGTTCGGCAGTTTTCAAGACTGCTGGCATAAACCGCTCGCCCACTCTTCCTGACACATTCCTTGGTTTTCAAGGCCGCTGCCTTAAAACCACTCGGCCCCCATCCTCTGTCGGGACGGGAGCTTTTAGCATGAGGATGGGCGGCATGGCTAGATGCCGCCTGAGGAGAAACGCAGGGCTTGGCGGACAGCCCCTAAGCGTGGGCAGCCCTGCGTCCAATTGCGTTGCTGGTGGGAAAGGGATGTGCCAGAACTGAACCTCTGGCGGGTTGGGAACGAGGATTGCGGATATGGCGCGCGCATGGCTCGCCGCGATA
>DATGZW010000515.1:0-2862 GCA_035297005.1 Patescibacteria group bacterium | reverse complement strand
TTTGGACACGGTGGCGACCGCTAGACCCAATACCGTAGTGATCTGACAGACACAGAGCTCGCCACTTTCCAGCAGCTTCAGGATGCGGACCCGGCTGGGGTCGGCGACGGCTTTGGCGACGGTTTCGAATGTTTCAAGCATGGGCGGATACTACCGCCATTTCGTCGTAAGGCGAAATGGTATTTTTAACTGGACGACGGTGTGCCACAACGCTCTTTCGCCGTTCAGACAATCTGATAGGACTTGAGCGAAGCAAGCGACAGCCAAATTGACCGCCGCCCACCCTTTTCAAACTCCCAGGCCAGGAATCCGCCATAGGTCGGCAGACGCAAATTGATGCAGTTGTGAGCGAGCAAATCTTGCGGGGTTCCGGGGGGGGCTCCCCAATAGGCGCTAACATAAGCATTGCCCCTGTCGCTGCCTTCGGCGCGGGGGATCGTGGAATAAGCGTCGTAGCTTCGACGGATCGAAAGTGTCGACGGCAAGAATGGCCCGCTCGAGCCGCATCGCAAAGAACTGGACTAGTGCCCAGACGGGCTGACTGAGAAACGGTAAATGAGGGTGGGTCACGCCAACGAGGGGGACACAAAGGGCGGAGGGCTGTCGAGCTGGTCGCGGACCGCCGTCAGCTTGAGCCTTGAGAGCATGCCGAGCAGAACGTCATGGTCGCTTTCCATCACCAACCTCCCCCGACCAGGCGTTCGTACTCGGCCAGCGGCCGCAGCAATTCGGGCGCCGGTGGTGGTTCTGCGGGCGGCGCCGGCCGCCGCACCGCGCCGGCCTGGCCGGCGACGCCCTCGAGATGGGCGGGCTCGACGATGCGGCCGTGGCGTCCGGCGCTTTCGGCGTGCTCGGCGACCAGGCTGCCGGCATGGTGGACGCGGACCCGGCCCGCCGCCAGGGTCACCGTCACGCTTTCGCCGATCAGCCGCCACGGCACCGAATAGGCGTTGGTGTCGACCTCGACGCTGCAATCCGTCCGCACCTGGCGCACCAGCTCACGCATCTGGCGGAACGGCGGGCGACTGTCGAGGGAGCGCAGGGCGGCCGCCTCGTCGCGGCGGAAGCGCGCGATCGGCGCTTCGCCGGTGGTGCCGTGGAGGCGGACATCGGCGACCTCGCGCATCCACCAGGCCAGATGCGCCACCAGCGCGGCGAAGCTGGCGAAGCGGTGGCCGGCGACGGCGTTGCGCTTGACGTAGCCGACGCCGCGCTCGTCCTTGCCCTTGGTGCGGGCGCGATAGGGCGCGCAAGCCCGCGGCCGGACACCCCAATAGTCGGCGAAGGCATGCAGACGGGGATGGAACGTCACCTCGCGGGTGGCGGCGTCGTGGTGGACCACCAGGGCCTTGGCGTTGTCGAGCAGCACCTCCTCGGGCACTCCGCCGAAGTGGCGGAAGGCGTCCTCCAACCCGTCGAGCCACGCCGATTGGCGCTGATGCAGGAACGCCCGCACGAAGATGCGGCGCGAATAGCCCAGCGTCGCCACGAACAGATGCACCCGCACCGGCGCGCCGGCGACCTCGACCCGCAGCTCGCCGAAATCGATCTGCAACTGCCGGCCGGGCGGCGTCTCGAAGCGCAACGTCGCCTTGGCCTCGGCCCGCAACTGCTGACGGAGCGGCTGCACCGCCCGCTCGAGCGTGCGCAGGCTGACCGTCAGCCCGTGCTGGCGCGCCAACTCCTGGCGCACCACGGCGGCGTTGCCGCGATGCTGGCGGAACGCCTCGGCCAGCCACGCCTCCTGGCCGTCGAGCTTGTGAGCCCGTCGCGGCCGCTGGTAGCCGGCCCAGCCGCCGGCCTCGATATAGCGTTTCACCGTGGTGCGGCTGCACCCCAGCTCGGCGGAAATCCGTTTGGTCCCCCAGCCGAGCTGGTGCAACCGCAGCATCGCCGCCACCTCGTCCGGCTCCAGCATTCTGTCCCTCCGCGGATCGTCGTCCCGCGGAGTTGCACCCGTCTCAACCCAAGCGTCCATGGCCTCTTCCTCCTATGCGGAGGGGCCAGTTTTCAATGGCGGAAGGGGATCAGTTTTCCATGGCGCCTGACAACTTTCAGGGAGGAGAGGAGGAACTGTTCGGTTCCTCCTTCGCGCCATGCGCGTCGAGTAGGCCGGAGACGGCTCGGCAATCGCCGTATTGTCGTCTTCTTTTGGCCGAGGGACTGATGCTTCTTCATGAGCCAGCGCCAGATGCGATCACCGACGTAGTGATCGATATCCGCAAATAGGTCGCTTGCTCCTGTGCAGAAGCGGAAGTAATTCCCCCAATCTTGCAGAATGGGATTCAACTTCTGAAGGAGGCGCGGCAGTGACCAGCCGATCGTCGATCGTGTGGTCAGTTGCTTTACCTTGTACCAAATATCCGCCCGCTTGTCGGTCGGGATTTCAACCCGTGGCATAAAGCCAAACCGAGGATGTGGACCGGGCCACATTTCAGCGACCGATCGAATAGCCAGCACGTTGGCACAGAGGGCATGAGCAACGCCGCGCGCCACCGGCACCGGCACCGGCACCGGCAGGGGCTCGTAACGGTAATAGCCGGCGAAATCGAGAAGTGTGGGATGGAAGCGGATGGCGTCGCAAGAAGGGGTGCGGCCATAGCGAGTACCAGCGGCGGCAGTTGGATCACTTTATATCCCGATGTTCACCTGTGCCTAGGTCGCAATCGTGAAACGGCACCGGGACGAATATCCCGGTGCCAAACCACCTACTTGCCGCCGCCCAACGAGTGGACATAGACAGTGAGCATCTTGATGGTGGTGTCATCGAAGCGCTCGGACCAAGCCGGCATGCTGCCGTTCTTGGGCTTCTGAACTTGCGAAATGATCGCCGCCTTCTGGTCCTTTTCCTTGTACAGCCAG
>DATGZW010000514.1:0-5461 GCA_035297005.1 Patescibacteria group bacterium | reverse complement strand
GGGTCAGCACGTCGGGACCGTTGCCGATCAACGTGGCGCCCTTGACCGCATGGCCGATCTTGCCGTCTTCGATCATATAGGCTTCGGTGGCCGAGAAGACGAATTTGCCGCTGGTGATATCGACCTGTCCGCCGCCGAAATTGACCGCATACAGGCCGTTTTTGACCGAGGCGATGATTTCCTCGGGCGGCTTGTCGCCGGCCAGCATGAAGGTGTTGGTCATGCGCGGCAGCGGCTGGCTGCCATAGGACTGCCGCCGCCCGTTGCCGGTCGGGCGGACGTCCATCAGCCGGGCATTCAGGCGGTCGAACAGATAGCCCTTGAGGATGCCATCTTCGATCAGCACGGTGCGGCCCGACGGCGTGCCTTCGTCGTCGATCGAGATCGAGCCGCGGCGGTCGGCGATGGTGCCGTCATCGACCACGGTCACGCCCGGAGCCGCCACGCGCTGGCCGATCATGCCGGAGAACGCCGAGGTGCCCTTGCGGTTGAAGTCGCCTTCCAGGCCATGACCGATGGCTTCGTGCAGCAGCACGCCCGGCCAGCCCGGCCCTAGCACGACGGTCATGTCACCGGCGGGGGCGGAGACCGAGTCGAGGTTGACCAGTGCTTGCCGCAAAGCCTCGTCCACCGCACCCTGCCAAGCCGAGGTTTCCATCAGCCCGTCATAGGTGACGCGCCCGCCCATGCCGTGGCTGCCGGTCTCCATGCGGTCGCCTTGGGCCACCACCACCGAGACATTGAGCCGCACAAGCGGGCGGATGTCCGAGGCGGAGTCGCCATCGGCGCGGACGATGCGCACCGCTTGCCACGATCCGGCGATCGAGGCCATCACCTGCTTGACGCGCGGATCGCGGGCGCGGGCATAGGCGTCGATCTGTTCGAGCATCGATACCTTGGCCTCGAACGGCACCAGGGCCAACGGGTTGAGGTCGGTGTACAGCGACTGGTTGGTTCCCACCGGGCCGATGGCCATGTGGCCGCTATGGCCCGACCGCACGGCGCGCACGGTGTCTCCGGCGCGCAATAGCGCTTCTTCGGACAGGTCGCTGGCATGGGCATAGCCGGTCGCCTCGCCCGACACGGCGCGCAGGCCGAAGCCTTGGGCGGTGTCGAAGCTGGCGCTTTTGATGCAGCCGTCATCCAACCCGATGCTTTCCGACTGGCGGTATTCCATGAACAACTCGCCGTCGTCGCTGCCCGACAGTGAATCGGTGACGATGCGCGCCACCCGATCACGGTCAAGGCCGGTGCGCTGGAAGAACAGTTCTTCGGTGGAGGCGCTGTGGGGCATGGAAACTCCTGAAAACGCGCTGACGGCGTGGGGGAAACGGGCCTACCCCATCTTTCACCGTGGCAAAGCGGTTGGCAAGGGGGCGGGACTCGAATGATAGTATGCGAGAGCCCGAAGCCGCAGCGGCGTTCGGGCGTGACCAGGACTATATGGGGAAGGTCGCCGCACATGCCACCCACCGACTGCATCGCGCCGGCCTTCCGGTTCCGCGAACACCCCTTGCGACGCGCCTTGGCCGACGAGGTGCATGCGCGCCCCTATGAGTATCTGTGCCCGCCGGTGCGTGTCAGCCATCTGGCGGTGCCGGTCGGCGATCAGCCGCCGGGGGCGTGGCGGACCCATGTCGAGGCTTTGTGCGCCCATTTCGAGGTGCCGCCGCCGCCGCCCGGCGCCATCCACTTTGCCGCCGATTTTGGCGCGTTCCGCCTGCGCTGGGAACGCCATACCGAGTTCTCGACCTACACCTTCCACCGCTTCGGCGCTTTCGACGCGCCCTTCGCCGAGACCGCCCTTGATCTGGCGCCCACCGATTGGCTGGCCGAACTGCCGGGGCAGGTGCTGGTGGCGACCCATGTGGCGCTCGACGACGTTCGCCGCTCGGCCGAGGATTTGACCTCGATGTTCTTCGGTCATCCGCTGGTCGGCTGTCAGGTGGTCAGCGGCGCCGCTGAGGCCTTCACCGACTTCCGCGTCCACCACGACGGCTTCGGCCGCATTCTGGTCTATGATCGCGGACTGACGCATGGGCAGGCTGGGCGGCTGGTGCAGCGCCTGCTGGAGATCGAGACCTATCGGGCGATGGCGCTGCTGGCTTTTCCCATCGCCCGCGAGGTGGCTCCGCAACTGACCCGCATGGATGACGAACTGGCCGAGATCATCCAGGTCATGGGCGGTCCCGCCGGCGATGACGAGGACCGCCAATTGCTGGCCCGCCTGACCGGGCTGGCGGCGCTGGGCGAGCGGCTGGGGGCGCATCACAGCTTCCGTTTCTCCGCCGCGCGGGCCTATTCGGCGCTGGTGCGCAAGCGCATCGAGGAACTGCGCGAACAGCGCATTCCCGGCTTGCAGACGATTACCGAGTTCATGGGGCGCAGGCTGGCTCCGGCGATGAAGACCGTCGAGTACACCGCCGAACGTCACGATAACCTATCGCGCCGGGTCACGCGGGCTGGCGATCTGTTGCGCACCCGCGTCGATATCGCTCTGGAAGAGAAGAACCGTGACCTGCTGAAGTCGATGAACCGCCGTGCCGAGTTGCAGTTGCGGCTCCAGGAAACCGTCGAGGGGCTGTCGGTGGTGGCCATCAGCTATTATCTGATCGGCCTGATTTCCTATATCGCCAAGGGCCTGAAGGCCGCAGGGCTACATTTCGACAGCGACCTTGCCCCGCTGGCCGCCTTGCCGGTGGTGGCAGGCATGGTGGCGCTGGGAGTGCGCCGCCTGCGCCGCGCCATCGTCAGCACGGAAAAACACTGACGCGCCGGTTCAGGCGTGGCCGACGTCGCCCGACAGCATGCTGAAATCGACGCCGATCTTGGCGATGGCGCGTTCCCATTTGTGTTCCAACTCGGTGCCGAACAGCAATTCGTCATCCGCCGGCACGTTAAGCCAAGCGTTGTCACGGATTTCGGTATCGAGCTGGCCGGCGCCCCAGCCGGCATAACCCAGCGCCAACAGGCATTGGCGCGGGCCGTGGCCTTCGGCGATGGCTTTCAGCACATCGACGGTGGCGGTCAGGGCCACCGCCTTGTCGACCATCAAGGTGGTCTCCTGCACATAGTCGGTGGAATGCAGCACGAAGCCGCGCCCCGCTTCGACCGGTCCGCCGAAATGGATACGGATGGGATCGCACAGCGGCGTCGGCTCGATGTTCAACTGGGTCAGCAGATCGGGAAAGCTGAGCGAGCTGAACAGGCGGTTGATCACCAGTCCCATGGCGCCCTCGGCGCTGTGGGCGCACAGATAGACCACACTGCGGCTGAAGCGCGTGTCCTGCATCTGCGGCATGGCGATCAACATTTGGCCCGCCAAATAGCCAGTGGATTTGAATGTATGTGGCATGCAACATCAAATATGCCGGTGGCGAGGCGAACGCAAGGCTCGCCGAAAGGCTTCCTTGGGCAGGGGGCTGTCGTATCGATCGGGTTCCGGGGATTGACAAGCGGGGGCGGGCGGCGGCACTGATGGAGCTTCAGGGGGTATTCCCAAGGATTAAGGTCGGGCAAATGCGCTTTGGTTGGAAGATTATGGTGGCGGCGTTGGCGCTGCTGGTCCTGCGGGCAACGGCCCAAGCGGCCGAATCGGCCTGGGTGGCCAACGACCAAAGCGAGGTCCGGTTGATTTCGGCGGTGACCGCGACCGGCGATTCCGACCATGTGCAATTGGGCCTGGAATTTCATCTGAAGCCCGGCTGGAAAATCTATTGGCGCTCGCCCGGCGATGCCGGCTATCCGCCCTCTATCGATTGGAAGGGCTCGGATAACCTGTATGAACCCTATCTGTCGTGGCCGGCGCCGCATCGTTTCAGCGTCTCGGGGCTGGAGACGCTGGGCTATAAGGACGAGGTGGTTCTGCCCATCGTCGCCCGCGTGAACGAGCCGGGCATGCCGCTGTCCTTGCATGCCGCCGTCGATTACCTGACCTGCGAAGTTTTGTGCGTGCCGCAGCATGCCGATTTGGCGCTAGCCTTGCCGGCGGGAGCCGCCGAGGCGAGTGCGCAAGCCCATCTCATCAGCCGCTATCTGGCGCGCGTGCCGGGCGAGGGCGCGCGGGTGGGCATGCAGGTGTTGTCGGCCGAAGGCACCGAAGCTGGCGAGTTGAAGGTGGTGGTCAAGGCCGACCCGGCCTTGGTCAAACCCGATCTGTTCATCGAACGCTCGGACCAAATGCAGTTCACCCCGCCCAAGGTGCGCCTGGAGCAAGGCGGCAAGCGGGTGATGTTCGAGCTGAAGGCGGTGGAGAAGACCGGCGAAGGCAATCTGTTCGACAAGCCGCTGACCTTGACCGTGGTCGATGGCGACCGTGGCATGGAAATGGTTGCCGACGTCGCCCATGTGCAGCCGGGCAGCCGTATCGGCAAGCTGTTGGCGATGCTGGGCGTGGCGCTGCTGGGCGGCTTCATCCTCAATCTGATGCCCTGCGTGCTGCCGGTGCTGTCGATCAAGGTGCTCAGCCTGATTGGTCATGGCGGGGCCGAGCGCCAGCACATCCGCGCCGGCTTCCTGGCGTCGGCGGGGGGCATCGTGGCCTCGTTCCTGGCGCTGGCGCTGGCGGCGGTGGCGGTCAAGGCGGCGGGGTCGGCGGTCGGTTGGGGCATCCAGTTCCAGCAGCCGCTGTTCCTGGTCATGATGGTGGTGATCCTGGTGCTGTTTGCCGCCAACCTGTTTGGCTTCTACGAGATCGCTCTGCCGCGCTGGGCCGCCGATTTGGGCACCGGGCATGGCAATCCGCAGTCGCTGCTCGGCCATTTCGCCGCCGGCGTGTTTGCCACCTTGCTGGCGACGCCGTGCTCGGCGCCGTTCCTGGGAACCGCCATCGGCTTTGCCCTGGCGCGCGGCCCACTGGAGATCTTCGGCATCTTCACCGCCCTGGGATTGGGCATGGCCTTGCCCTATCTGGCGGTCGCCGCTTGTCCGCAATTGGCGCAGCGCCTGCCGCGTCCGGGCCGTTGGATGATCATGGCGCGGCGCATCCTCGGGCTGGTGCTGGTGCTGACGGCGGCGTGGATGCTGGCGGTGCTGGCGGCGGTGGCGGGGGCCAAGGCCGGCATGACCGTCGGCGTGCTGATGGTCGCCGCCCTGGCGGTGCTGGCGGTGCGGACCAGGGTGGCCGGAGTGGTGCGGCTGGCGGTGCTGGTGCTGCTGACGGTGGGGGCCGTGGTGATGTCGGCGGGCACGCTGCCGCGCCTGTCAGCCTCGGCCACGCCGGAAGCGCTCAAGGGCTTGTGGGTGCCGTTCGACCGCGCGGCCATTCCGCGCCTGGTCGGCGAAGGTAAGGTGGTGTTTGTCGATGTGACCGCCGAATGGTGCATCACCTGCCAGGTCAACAAGGCCACGGTGGTCTATCGCGGCGCTGTCGCCCAGCGGCTGGCCGCTCCGGGCGTGGTGGCCATGCAGGCCGACTGGACCCGCCCCGACGAGGCGATTTCAGCCTATCTGGCCTCGTTCG